>JANYDH010000174.1 GCA_025359865.1 Actinomycetes bacterium
ATGAACCTCACCGGTCCGCGGCGAGGGCGGTATCGGCGCTGCGACATCTCACACACGTAACGGTCGACGCCGACCATCAGCGGACGGCCCGGCGCGTTGAGCGCCCACAGCGCAGTGCGGTCGACCGAGGCGATGAACATCCTCAACCACCGGTTGGTGTGCATCAACGGTGTGTGGATGGTGAGCACTCGCGGGATACCCATCCGCCAGGCAACCCAGGTGGTGATGAACGTGAGGTCGAAAAACTGCCCATTCTGGTGGACCACGTCGGGCCGGAATTCGCGGAACAACCGCTTGATCCGACGTACCGCGCCAGGCCGCATTGCGAACGGGAGCGAATAGTTGAACGCCAGGTTGCCAGGGGTGACCGCCCACGCCGGGACGCGCACGATCCGCATACCCTCGCGGATCTCGTCGTGCGGGGCATCGTCGACCCGGGTGGTGATCACCAGCACCTCATGCCCGGCCCGCACGTACTCCCGAGCCACGTCGAGCGAGAAGTGCGCGCTGCCGGTGGTGCGCGGCGGGAAGAAACTGTTGACCAGCACGATCCTCATGAGCGCGCCGTCATCGCAACACCGTCATCGGGCGCTGTCTGCCTGGGCGAATCGGTCGATCTGCTCGATCACCACGTGGGCGGGCAACAACGTGTCGATCTCGGCCGCCGCGTCGGCGCGCCCTTCGATCAATGCCAGAAAGTGAAGAAGTTGCAAATGCAACGGCTCACCAGAGTGACGGACCACTGGGATGTCGATGATGGTCTGCTGCCGGTACCCGGCGTCTTCGTCGAACGTCGGATCTTGTACGTGCCGGTAGATCGTGATCGACTGGCGGAGCAGGTCGACCTCGATCACCCGTGCGAGTTCGGCGATGGTGAGCGAGCGCACCTTCTGCTGCGCGATGCGTGACACCGACAACGTGGCGATCTGACCATCACCGAAGCGCATGGTCGCATCGGCGACATCTTCGCTACCGGCCTGGCTTCGCGGCTCGAAGTAGCCGTAGTGCCCGGTGACCGCAGTCGGCATGGCACCGAACAGTCGAACCACCAGATCGACGTCGTGGATGAGCAGATCGGACGCGACCCCCGTAAGGATCCGTTCGGCATAGGGAGAGTGACGCACCGTGGTGACGTGTAGCGGTGCCTTCGTGATCTCGACCGCTGTACGCACCGCGGGGTTGAACCGTTCGAGCAGACCACACATCAGCACCTGGCCGCGGCTGCGCGCCAACGCAACGATCTCGTCGGAATGGGCGAGCGTGTCGGCCAGCGGCTTCTCCAACAGCAGCGGCAGCCCGGCCTCGATCACCTGAAGCGCCATCTCATGATGGTGTTGTGTGGGCGCCGCAATCACGACCGCGTCGACGGATGACAGATCGGGTTCCGGCAGCGAGACCGATCCGTAGCGCTCTGCAACCGCCGCACCGGCCGGGCCCGGATCGGCGACCCATGACAACTCGGTTACGTCGTTGGTGGCGATTACTCGTGCGTGCAACGCACCCATCGAACCCGCACCGATCAACCCCACACGCAATGCCACGTCAGGCCCTCAACACTTCGCGCGCGATGGCGATGATCCGGTCGAGATCGGCATCGGACAGATACGGGTGCACTGGTAGTGACGCACACTGTGCGGCGACCGAACGGGCGACCGGTACATCATCTGCGATCACCCGTGGATGATCGAGATAGCAGCCGTAGTCGAACACCACCCGCGGGTAGTACACCCCACAGCCGACACCGGCCGCATTCATTGCGTCGACGAACTCGTCGCGCGACACCGCGGCCTGATCGTCGATCAACACGGTGTACTGGTGCCACACGTGTCGACGGCTGTGCAACTCGCTCGGCGTGGTCAGGCCCGCCACGTCTGCGAGGCCCTCGTTGAGTCGTGTGGCGTTGCGCTGACGAGCGGCCACGTTTTGGTGGTAGTGCGCCAACTGCGGCACACACACCGCAGCCTGCAGATCAGTGAGCCGATAGTTGTTGCCGGCCATCTCGTACTGGTAGCGCTGGCGCATGCCCTGGTTGCGCAGCACCCGCAACGAATCGGCTACAGCGTCGTCGTCGGTGGAGATCAACCCGCCTTCGCCGGAGGTCAGGTTCTTGGTCGCATACAACGAGAAGCACCCGGTGCCCCATGCTCCGGCAGACCGACCGTCGACGGTCGCCCCATGCGCCTGGGCGGCATCTTCCACAATGAACAGTCCCGCGCCGCCAGCGATGTCGGCGATCG
>JANYDH010000090.1 GCA_025359865.1 Actinomycetes bacterium
GGTCAGTCACTATCACCCGCCCCGCGACTCTGCCTTTCGACGGGATCGGCGAGTTCTTGACCATGATGTGGGGTTGAACTCGGAGTTGGCACGCCCGAGGAGCTGATGGTGCTGGTGCTGTAACAACGCCCTCACATCGAGTTGATGGCAACTCCCATGCGGCGCGCTGCCTCATCGAATTGATCGGGAACCAGCGTTGCGTACGACATCCTGAGGAACGAGTGCGGTGCGGGTTCGGTTTCGTCCGGTCGTTGCGCGAAGAACGCGGCTCCGGGTACGTACGCGACGCCGTTGGCCAACGCGGCAGTCAGCATCGTCGTCGTGTCGATCGAACGTTCGGTCATGTGACCCCAGAGGAACATCCCGCCGTCGAATGGGGCCAACTCGATTGCATCGCCGACATGGCGTTGCAGGGCTGACACCAACGCCTCGGCATGACGGCCATAGCGGGCGGTGGTCTCACGCACGCGTGCCGCGTGCGCCTCGCGGTCGGACAGCAGACCGAGAACGAGGTACTGCGACAGTGTCGAGGTATGCAGGTCGACCGCCTGCTTGGCCACCACAATGGGGTCGACCAGCCAGTCGGGAAGCACCGCCCAGCCGATCCGCAGACCCGGTGCGACCGTCTTCGATGTGGTCCGCGCCAGAGCCACGTGACCTGCGGCCCCCGGAAGATCACGAATCGATGGCAGGGAATCACCGCGGAAACGCAGGTCGCCGTATGGGTCGTCTTCGAGGATCAAGAAGTCGTAGCGCTTGGCCAGATCGAGCAGGTGGTGCCGACGTTGCAGCGACATCGTGGCGCCGGTCGGGTTGGCAAAGTTGCTGACCACGTAGCACATCGTTGGTCGTAGGCCGGCCAGAAGGCGCTGTTCCAACAAGGTCGTGTCGAGTCCGTCACTATCGCCCGGCACTGGCTCGAACGCTGGTCCGTAGGCGCGCATCGCTTGCAGCGCACCGATGTAGGAGGGCGACTCGACCACCACCACGTCGCCCGGATCGACCAGGCAGCGACTGATCAGATCGAGCGCCTGTTGCGATCCGGTGGTGACGATCACGTTTGCCGGGTTCGCCCCCGACAGGTCGGCGAGTAGCTCGCGGAGCTCGGTCACACCTTCGGTGCGCCCGTACTGCAGTGCCTGAGGACCGTACGGACCGTTGTCGGACAGGATCATGACGGCCTGTTCGGCCAATTGTGTCGTCGGAAACGACGCCGCGGCCGGAAGTCCGCCCGCGAGCGACAAAATGCCCGGTTGTTCGGTCAACTTCAACAGATCGCGAATCGCCGACGACGTCGACGTCCGGGCGCGTAACGAAAGCAGCGGATGCATCGCTCTAGTGAATCGCGTCGCAGACGTCGAACAACAGTCGATTCCCGTTGGCGGATTCAGCGTTCAGGAAAATCGTCGCCCCGACCGTCGTCGTCATCGGGCAACACGAGATCCCAGCGGTCGCGACAGTCCACGCAGCGGTAGGCCACGATGTCGCCCGGATACCAGTCGCCGTCTTCTCGGGGCGGCGTCAACAAATGGCATCGACCGCCGCAATCGACACACTCGATAGTGGGTTCAGGGGTGAGCACGTCGTTAGTCTGCCGTGGTGCGCGTCGTGGCAGGTGAGTTCGGTGGTCGCAAACTGACGGCTCCTTCGGGAACCGTGACACGTCCCACTACCGACAAAGTGCGTGCGGCCGTCTTTAACTCGCTGGTAGCGCAGGGCATCGTCGATGGCGCTGTCGTGGTCGATCTGTTCGCTGGTTCCGGTGCGCTTGGCATCGAAGCGCTGTCGCGAGGTGCCGCGCGATGCGTCTTTGTCGAGCGAGACCGGGCGGCGTTGCGTGCGCTGAGCGACAACGTGGCCGCACTCGGATTGGATGAGCGGGCCACCATCGTCACATCAGACGTGATGGCCTGGGTGCCTGCCATGCGCGGGGTCGACCTTGCGTTGATCGATCCGCCGTACACCTTCGAAGCGTGGGACAAGCTGTTGTTGTTACTGCAAGTGGAGTTCGCCGTGTGTGAGGCGCCGGTCGAGGTGCCGGCCGCTGCCGGTTGGTCCACGCTGCGGACAAAGCGGTACGGGCGCACGTGGACGACGCTGCTCGCCCGTAACGTCACCGCCGAGGTGGGCTAGAGTCCCGGTTCTCATGAGCACGGTGCTGTATCCGGGGAGCTTCGATCCCATTCATCTCGGCCACCTCGATGTGATCGAGCAATCGCTCGAACTGTTCGGCGACGTCGTGGTGGCGGCCATGCACAACCCGTCAAAGCCTGGCGGGATGTTCACGCTCGATGAGCGGCTGTCAATGATCCAACGCAGTGTTGCGCACCTCATCGACACCGTCGGTGGAACCGTCCGCGTGGTCGCGTTTCCAGGGCTGGCAGTCGATGCGGCTCGTAGCGTGGCTGCCGACTTCATCGTCAAGGGTCTTCGCACCGGTGGCGACTTCGAAGTCGAACAGCAGATGGCCCACACCAACTATGCCGCGGCAGCCGTGCGCACCGTGTACCTACCGTGCAAACCCAGCCTGGTGTTCATCAGTAGCCGATTCATTCGCGAGATCGCGAAGTACGGTGGTGATATCACGGCGATGGTCCCCGGGACCGTCGTCGCCGACCTCGTCCGGGCAAGCCAGCACGATCGTCCCGGAACAGCAACCTGACCCGACCACATCCAAAGACCGGTGCCATGAGTTACGACGACCACGAAGACGATCTGTATGAGGACGAACTCGACGATTCGGACGCGTTCGTCCGCGCCACGAACAGCTACGTAGGCGATGCCGAGCAGTTGCTCCGTCGGGCCGTCGACATCGTCGCCACGGCACCCACGATGCCGTTGTCGTCGTCGCCTCGCATCGACCGCGACGAACTCGTCGAACTGTTGGAAGAGGCGCTGCATCGGCTGCCCGAGGAGATGCGCCAGGCCCGTTGGATGATCAAGGAGCGTCAGGAGTTCGTGTCGAAGACGCGTCGCGAAGCCGACGAGTTGTTGGAAGCAGCACGAGTGCAAGCCGAACGGATGGTGCAGCGCACCGAAGTGGTGCGTGCCGCCGAGCAACGCGCTAGGCAGATCAATGAGGCGGCCGAAGGCGATGCCAGACGTCAGCGTCATGAGACAGAGGATTTCCTCGATCTCCGGCTCGGGAGTTTCGAGATCTTGCTCGACAAGCTCACCAAGACAGTGCAGGCAGGGCGGTCACGGCTTTCCATCGGAACCCATCGCGAGCTCGAACCAATGGAAGAAGACGACCCCACGAATGCCTTCTTCGACCAAGACCGATGACGTAGCCCACGATCCCACCAGGTTCAACCATCGCTAGCCTGAGTCGTCTATGGCGAACCCGCTGCGCATCAACACGGTCGAGCTCATCCGCCGGCAAGGCAACGAGCGGATGATCGACGTCACCGTGCCGTTCGAGTTCTTCGATGTCGTCGACGAGCGGATCGCCCCCACCGAGCCCGTGCATGTGCTGCTCCGGGTCGATTCGCTGAACGATGGCCTGGTGGTCAACGGCACGATTGGTACGTCGTGGCACGGATCATGTCGCCGCTGCGCGATCGACCTGGCTGGTGACTTGTGTGCCGTAGTGGATGAACGGTATCAGCAGCACGCGACCGATCCAGATGCCATCGAATTCGACGGTGAGCAGGTTGATCTGGTGCCGATGGTTCGTGAACTCATCCTGCTCGAGGCACCGGCGACTCCGTTGTGTCGTGAGGATTGCCGCGGCCTGTGCCCAACGTGTGGCACCGACCTCAACACCGGCTCCTGCGAGTGTATGGCACCTCCGGCCAGCCCGCGGTGGGCGGCTCTCGATCAACTCAAGGCCGATCTTCACGACTGAACTGGCGTCGGGGTGGTCGATTCAACCCCTTGCCCGATATCGTAACGAAGCCCATTTCATACAGGGAGATTTCGGTGGCTGTTCCTAAGAAGAAGAAGTCCAAGATGAAGACGCGCAGCCATCGTGCAGGCGCATGGAAGCTCGGTGCTCCGTCGCGCAGCATCTGCCCGCGGTGTAGCAACGCCAAGCTTCCTCACACCGTGTGCCCCGCCTGCGGGTGGTACAAGGACCGCGTCGCCGTCGACGTCGGCTGATCGGCCGCACTCGAATCATGCTGCCGATCGCAGTCGATGCGATGGGCGGCGACCGTGCACCCAGCGAGATCCTTGCTGGTGCACACGCCGCAGCTGCGCTCGGGATTCCCATTGTCCTTGTCGGCCCTGAAGGCCTAGAAGGCTGCGGTGACCTCCCGTTGATCCAGGCCAGCGAGATCATCGCGATGCACGACGACGCGGCGCAAGGGGTACGCCGAAAGAAGGATTCGACGCTCGTGCGCGCCGCCGAGGCGGTTCGTGATGGCAAGGCCAGCGCGATGATCTCGGCGGGCAACACTGGCGCAACGATGGCGTCAGCGTTACTCCGGATGGGGCGGATCAAAGGCGTCAGCCGTCCGGCCATTGCTACGCCGCTGCCGGTGCCTGGGCACACGCCGAACGTACTGCTCGATGCCGGTGCCAACGCCGAGGTGCAGCCCGAGTGGCTGGTGCAGTTCGCCCAGATGGGTAGCGTATATTCCAAGGTTCGCTTTGGTGTCGAGTATCCCAAGGTGGGCTTGCTGTCCATCGGTGAGGAACCCGGCAAGGGAGACACCCTGCGCAAACAGGCGTACGAGATGCTCGCTCTCGCTCGAGGGATCAACTTCATCGGCAATGTCGAAGGTCGCGACACGATGTTGAAAACCGCCGACGTCATCGTGACCGACGGATTTACCGGCAATGTCGTGTTGAAGACGCTCGAAGGCGGCCTGAAGATGCTGTTCGGCGAGATACTCAAGGCATTTGCATCTGATGAGAGCTACAAGCCGCACGCCGATGCGCTGTTGCCGGCGCTGATGCCGCTCTACGAGCAGATGAGCCCAGACACCTACGGCGGCGCCGTGCTGCTCGGTGTGGATGGTGTCTGCATCATCAGCCATGGGTCGTCGAGCGCCAAAGCGATGCTCAACGGCATCAAGGTCGCACGCGACATGGTCGAAGCCGACATCGTCGGCCAACTCAGTGTCGCCATTGCAGCCAACAGCTGACCCGGCTGCACTGTAGGGTCAGCTCCCTCAACAACGTTCCTGGAGGAATCGTGTCCAACGACGCACCACTCGACCGCTCGGCGGTGCTAGAAATCGTCAAAGCCAGCCTCGCCGACATCCTCGAGGTCGAGGCGTCGACGATCAGCGAAGGCCAGTCGTTCGTCGACGATCTCGAAGCCGACTCGCTCGCGCTCATCGAACTCGTCGAGGCGCTGGAGGAAGAGTTCGCCGAACGTTCGATCGATTTCCGAATCGAAGACGAGGATCTCGAAGATCTGAAGTCGGTGCGCGACGCAGTCGACTATGTCTACGCACGTGTGAAAGACGCCTGAGCTGCCTCCCGGCGATCCCGATCTGGCCGGGCTGAGCGCACGACTCGGCTACGAGTTCAACGACCCGTCGTTGCTGTATCGCGCTCTCAGCCACCGGTCGTGGTGCGCCGAGGTGAGCGGCGCATTGTCCAACGAGCGGCTTGAGTTCCTGGGCGACGCAGTGCTCGGTTGGGTGGTGGCCGACCTCGTGTATCGCCGTCACGAGGATCTCGCTGAAGGCAAGCTCACCGACCTACGCAAGAGCGTCGTCAACGCGACCGCACTTGCGGAGATCGCCACTCGGATCGACCTCGGTCCGTCGTTGCTGCTCGGTAAGGGTGAAGGAAGTGCCGGTGGTCGCGCAAAGCCGTCGATTCTGTCGGATGCGCTCGAGGCGGTCATCGCCGCTGTCTACCTCGACGGAGGCGTCGCTGCGGCGACAGATCTGATCGACCGACTGTTCCGCGAGCCGTTGCGGGTGGCCGCCAGTCGACTCGACCGACTCGACTTCAAGACTCTGCTTCAAGAGTTGACGGTTCGCCTGTTCGATGCCGCACCCGTGTATCTGCTCCGCGAAAGTGGGCCAGATCATGCCAAGGTGTTTGCTGCCACGGTGCTGATCGGCGGTCGGTCCGTGGGCGAGGGAATTGGTCGGTCCAAGAAGATTGCAGAGCAGATTGCGGCCGAGGCCGCTCACGAACTGCTCTCGACGGAGCCCTGAACAGGTGCCGGAACTCCCCGAGGTAGAGACCGTCCGACGCGGTCTCGATGCCAGGTTGGTCGGACGCACCATCGAACACGTCGAGGTAGGTCGTGAACGCACCGTTCGCCGGACTTCGCGCCAGGAGGTCATCGACGGGCTGAGCGGTGCCACGGTGATCGACACGCGCCGCCGGGGCAAGTACTTACTGCTCGGTCTCGACACCGGCGACGACGTCATGATTCATCTCCGCATGAGTGGACGGGTTCTGCTCGCAGACCCGCTGACCGAGCGTCCGGCCCATACCCACATCGCTGCTCGACTCGCTGGTGACCCTCCGCTCGAGTTGCGATTCGTCGACCCGCGGACATTCGGTGAGGTCGTGGTGTTCGATCCGACCAACATCGAGGTCGAGATGCCTGACCTCGTTCGGCTCGGCGTCGACCCGATCACCGATGGACTCAACCGCGCCACGCTGCGCCGGATCGTGTTATCGCGAAGCCGGCAGCTGAAAGCGCTTTTGCTTGATCAGCACGTGATCGCCGGCATTGGCAACATCTACTGCGACGAAATCTTGCATGCCGCTCGCCTGCGCCCCGACCGCAGTTCCAGCACGCTCACCGGCCAGGAGATCACCCGCTTACACCACCAGATCCTGCGTGTGCTCGGCGATGCGATCGAAGCCGGCGGATCCACGCTGGCCGACACCCAGTACGTCGATGTCGAGGGCAACGGCGGCCAGTTCCAGCTTTCGCATCGCGTGTACGACCGCGCCGGGATGCCTTGTATCACCTGTGGCCGTGCGGACATTCAACGAGTGGTCTGCGGCGGTCGTTCCACATGCTTCTGCCCGCGTTGCCAACGCTGACCCCGCCGACGCTGCGTTTGGTTGGTACAGCCCCCCGGAGGGGGCGCTACCTACCAAACGCTGCTGGGGACGGGGGCCTCCTGGGATGATGGCACGCTGGCCCGCTAGGGTCGGGGCGCTGTGTTTCTGAAGTCGCTCACCCTCAAAGGATTCAAGTCGTTCGCCGACGCAACCACGCTGCAGCTCGAACCTGGCGTCACCGTCGTGGTCGGGCCGAATGGTTCCGGCAAGTCGAACGTGGTCGATGCCATTGCCTGGGTGCTCGGCGCCCAAGCTCCCAGTTCTGTGCGTAGCCAGAAGATGGACGACGTGATCTTTGCCGGTACGGCGAAGCGGCCAGCGCTCGGCAGGGCGGAAGTCACGCTCACCCTCGACAACTCGGCTGGCATCTTGCCGATCGAGTTCAGCGAGGTGATGATCTCGCGTACCCTGTTCCGCTCCGGCGACAGCGAGTACGCGATCAACGGCGTGAGTTGTCGGCTGCTCGACGTGCAGGAGCTGCTCAGTGATGCAGGCGTGGGGCGCCAGCAGCACGTGATCGTCAGTCAAGGTCAGATCGACGCGGTGCTCAATGCTCGTCCCGAGGACCGCCGATCGATCATCGAAGAAGCAGCTGGTGTGTTGAAGTACCGGCGTCGCAAGGAGAAGTCGGAACGGCGACTCGATGCCACCGAGGGAAGCCTGCTGCGTGTGCAGGATCTGTTGCGCGAGGTTCGCCGCCAACTGCGCCCGCTCGAGCGCCAGGCCGACGCCGCTCGACGTCATGTCGATCTCGTCACCGAACTTGATGCGCTGAAGCTGTTCGTCGCTGGTCGTGAGATTGGCGGACTTCGGACGCGCCTCACGGCTCTTGCTGTCGAGCGGGTCGAGATCGAAACGCTCGAACGCTCGATCCGCGCTGAACTCGCGCAACTCGACACGATGGTGTTGTCCGCCGAAGCGGAGCTCACCGCTCGCGGTGACACCGACTTCAGCGATGAGATGGTACGGGTTGAGCAACTCCGCGAGCGTGCCCGCGGTATTGCGGCCGTCATCGTCGAGCGCCGCAGATCGCTTGAACGTGATCGCGGTCAGCTGATGAATGCCGGTGTCGTTGCCAACTTGGAAAACGATGCCGCCCGCCTGCGCGAGGAACTCGATCAGGTCCAAGCGGATCTGCAAGCCGTCGGCCCCGAGGCCGAGGAACTCACTGGGCAGGAGGAATCGTTCGCGGACCACCGTCGGTCGGTCCTTGCCACAATCAACGACATGGCTGCGTCCGTCACAGCAGCAAGTGCGGCGGCCGAAGTTCGCGGCGAGCTGCGCTCGATGCAGAGCGGAATCGCCCGCGCCGAGGCCGAAGCCAAACGAACGTCGGCGCGAGTCGAGGCGCTCCGTCTTCGGTCCGAACGGTTCGAAGCCGAGCTCGTTCGGCTGCGGGCGTTGTGTGATGATTCGCAGGTCACAGAGGCGCCGTTGGTGGCCGAAGTGGAACACGCCGAGACTCGGCGAACTACCGCAGAGGCCTCGTCCGAGGGAGCCGGTCGTGCTCGGCAGATTGCAGCGGAGGAGTCGTCGCGCTGGCAGGCACGCGCCGATGCGCTGCAGTTGGCGCTGGAAGCAGCTCGAGCCAGAGCAGGTGTCGAACATCTGGCGGGTGTACCGGGTGCGCTCGGCACGTTGCTCGATCTTGTCGAGATCGACGATGAGTGGCAGCCAGCGGTCGAAGCGGCTCTTGGCGATGCGCTCCTTGCAGTCGTGGTCGACGACCCCGACGCCGGTCGTCGTGCGCTCACCTCGCTACGCGAGTCGAACGTCAACGGGGCCGTTCTTGCCCTTGGTGTCGCTGCGGCCCCCGACACTGTTGTACTTCCGCCGGGTGGTCTACGCGTGCGGCCGCATGTGCGCAGCAACCGTCCTGAGGTCGAGCGGCTGCTCGACGTGATTCTGGCGGGGGCAGTTCGGGCCGCCTCGTGGGCCGAGGCCGTCGATCTGGCAGTTCTCGCTCCTGGTGCCGTGGTCGTCACCGCCGATGGCGACCGGTTCGGTCCTTCGGGGTGGCGACTTGGTGCGGCCGGTGGCGGAACCACCGCGGCTGCACTCGACGAGGCCGTGCAACGTCTCGCGCAGGCCCAGGCCGAGTTGCGTCGCTGCGATGAAGTTGCTCAGGTGGCCAGAGCTGAGTTGCAGGCGTCGCGCCAACATGAGCAAGAACTCACCCGCAGGCTCGACCAGCATGACGCCGCGTTCACCGCCAGCTCTGAAGCGCTCGGTCGCGTCCAGGGCGAGCGTCGCGAGACTTCTGCCGAGCTCGAGTCGGGCGAGCGTGCGCTTGTCGAAGTGACGGAGCGTGTCGATCGTGAGCGAGCACGTATCGACGAGCTGGAGTCGTTGGTCCCGGCGCTCGAGGCCGATGAGGCTGCCGAGGCCGAAGCAGCGCGTGCTCGCGGTGAGCTGCGCGCACGTCTGGATGCGCAATCGGCGGCCCTCGCCTCTCGGCGCCAAGAGCTGTCGGTCCGCAATGCTGGACTGCACGAGCGCGAGCAGTTCCTGGAACGTCGTCTGATCGAAACGGAACGGCGTTTGACGGCTGACGGAGAGGCGCGCCTCGCTGCGGCTGAGCGGCGGCGTGAAGTCGAGCGGTCGCTCACGGCGATCGAGCGTTTGGCCGCACTGGTCGAGGGGCACCGGCTCGTCATCGAGGCCCGACATAACGAGTTGGCCGAAATCCGTCGGCGCCAAAGTGACGAGGTGCGTCAGATCGCCGCGCGCCTGGACGATGCTCGGCGTCGTCGAGCTGCGGCCGAGAAGCAGTTGGACGAGACCCGCGAACGGTCTCGCCGCGTCGAGGTTGACGAGGCTGAAGCACGGATGCGCCTCGAAACGGCGGTCGAATCGCTGCGCCGCGACCACGATGTCGAGCCTGCCATCGCCGAAGCAGCGTTCTTGCCGGTCCTGCCCGAAGGCGTCGGTGCCGCGGCAAGGGTGCGCGACCTCGATCGAGAGTTGCGGCTCCTCGGCCCGATCAATCCGCTCGCCCTCGAGGAGTTCAACGAACTGCAAGAACGCCACGCGTTCTTGCAAACCCAACTCGATGATGTGCGCGACACTCGTCGCGAGCTACTCAGGGTGATCAAGGCTGTCGACATGGAGATCCAAACGGTCTTCGCCGCGGCGTTCGCCGATGTGAGCACCCATTTCACACAGCTCTTTTCTGGGCTGTTTCCAGGTGGGATCGGCAGGTTGGTACTAACGAATCCAGATGATCTGCTGAACACCGGCATCGAAGTCGAGGCCAAACCCAGCGGCAAGAACGTCAAGAAGTTGTCGTTGTTGTCCGGTGGCGAGCGAAGCCTCACTGCTTTGGCCTACCTGTTCGCCGTGTTCCGTAGCCGCCCTTCGCCGTTCTACGTGATGGACGAGGTCGAAGCGGCCCTCGACGATGTCAACCTGCACCGCTTCCTTGGGCTGGTCGGCGAGTTCCGCCGCGAAGCGCAACTCTTGATCGTCAGCCACCAGAAACGCACGATGGAAGCCGGTGACTGCCTGCTCGGCGTCACGATGCAGCCGGGTGGATCGTCGAAGGTTGTCACCGAACGCGTTTCGACGTCGGCTTGACGGCTAACGTAGCCGGGTCGACCGGTGAGGGCCGCCGGTTGGGGGAGTGTTGACGTAACGTGAGCCAGTCCACCGTGGGCGAATCGACGATCACCGGGGCACGTATTCGCCCCGCCGTGCAACTCGTCGGGCTTCGCAAGGTCTTCGGGACCGCCGCAAACGAGGTGGTAGCTGTCGACGACGTTCACCTCGAGATCGGCGAGGGCGAGTTCTTCTCGCTGCTCGGCCCATCCGGATCGGGCAAGACCACGGTCTTGCGGATGATCGCTGGGTTCGAACTCCCGAGCGCTGGAGCGATCTTGTTGGAGGGCCAAGACGTCACTCGTCTCGCCCCATATGACCGCGATGTCAACACCGTGTTCCAGGACTACGCGCTCTTCCCGCACTTGTCGGTACACGAGAACGTCGAGTACGGCTTGAAGGTCAAGGGTGTCAAGAAGACCGAGCGCCGCCGCCGCGCCGGCGAGATGCTCGAGTCCGTTCGGCTGGCACAGCTTGGCTCGCGGCGGCCATCGCAACTCTCGGGTGGGCAGCGTCAGCGAGTGGCGCTGGCCCGGGCACTTGTCAATCAGCCAAAGGTGCTGTTGTTGGACGAGCCGCTCGGAGCACTCGATCTCAAGCTGCGTGAGGAACTGCAGGTCGAACTGAAGCAAGTGCAGCGCGAGGTTGGAATCACGTTCGTGTTCGTTACCCACGACCAAGGCGAGGCACTGTCGATGAGCAATCGCATCGCCGTGTTTAACCATGGGCGCATCGAACAGGTCGGCTCGCCGCGTGACATCTATGACCACCCTTCTACGTCGTTCGTTGCTGGATTCGTTGGTACGTCCAACCTGCTGAACGCTGCACTGTCGCACCGATTGTTCGGGGTCGATGCCGTACATTCGCTGCGGCCAGAGCGGATTCGACTGGTGCACGCCGAGGTGGCCGATGGCGAGACCTGCGTTAGCGGAACCGTCACCGACATCCAGTACCTGGGTGCTGATTGTCGACTGCGGGTAACGCTCGACAACGTCGACGGCACGACGTCGGGTGACCGCATGCTGGCTACCGTGGCGAGTGACGGTCTCGTCGGCGTGGCGCTCGGCGGCCCGGTCCGGCTTGCCTGGCCTCGCTTTGCGGCATATACGGTATCCAGCACCGACCCGACCACCGACCAGACCACCGACCCGATGCGGGTCGACTTCACAGGGGGAACACCACCATGACAACATCATCCAAACGAGCACGATGGGGTGTAGCGCTGCTCTCTTCGCTCGCTCTTGTCGCAGCCGCGTGTGGAAGCGACGCCAAGAGCGCAGCAACCACCGCGGTGCCTGCGACCGCTGCACCGACCACCGCCGCCCCGGCCGATACACAAGCACCGGCCGATACACAAGCACCTGCCGGAACCGAAGCGCCAGCCGAGACAGAGGCGCCTGCCGGGACCGAAGCCCCAGCCGCCACGGATGCCCCGGCTGGTACCGACGCTCCCGCTGGTACCGAGGTGCCGGGTGCGACCGACTACCACTGGACCCCCGACGCCGGTGTGCTCGCGGGCGCCGAGGGTCAGGTCAACCTGATTGCCTGGGCCGGCTACGTCGAAGACGGCTCGAATGACGCCGCCTACGACTGGGTGACGCCGTTCCAAGACCTGACCGGCTGCAAGGTCAACACCAAGCTCGGCAACACCAGCGATGAGATGGTCCAGCTCATGCAAAGCGGTGAGTACGACGGGGTGTCTGCCTCCGGTGATGCTACGAATCGTTTGATCGTCGGCGGTGACGTCGTCGCAATCGATACAGCGAAGTTGCCCAGTTATGCCGATGTGTTCGACGGCCTCAAGCTGAAGCCGTGGAACTCCGTCGATGGGAAGCCCTTCGGCATGCCTCATGGCCGCGGCGCCAATCTGCTCGTCTACAACACCGAGGCATTTGCCGAGAGCGCGCCCGACTCGTGGGGTGTGTTGTTCACGAGCGGTAATCCTTCCGATGGTGCCGTCTCGGTGTACGACAGCCCGATCTACATCGCCGATGCCGCCCTGTACCTCATGGCTACCCAGCCCGATCTGGGTATCACGAATCCGTACGCGCTCGATCAGGCCCAGTTTGATGCCGCAATTGCGCTGCTCGACCAGCAGAAGGCGCTCGTCGGCCAATACTGGGGCGTCTACACCGATCAGCAGGCCGCGCTCGAGGGCGGAACGGTGTTGGCGGGTACCACGTGGCAGGTCATCGTAAATCTCGCCAAGGCCAACGGCGCAACCATCGATGCGGTCAAGCCGGTCGAGGGGGCGACGGGGTGGTCCGACACATGGATGATCGCCGCGAAGGCCGCCAACCCAAACTGCATGTACCTCTGGATGGACTGGATCGCATCACCATGGGCCAACGCGATGGTGGCCGAATGGTTCGGCGAGGCACCGGCGAACTCGAAGTCATGTGGTCTTACATCTGACCCTGAGCACTGCGCCACGTATCACGCGGATGACGAAGCCTTCTGGACCGATGTGTGGTACTGGCAGACCGCCACCGAGGAGTGCGTCGATGGTCGCACCGACACCAAGTGCGTGCCCTACACCGAGTGGGTGAACGCTTGGAACAAGCTTCGCGCGTGAGCGAACGCACGCCCGTAGGGGGGCACTCGGCCCCCCTGCGCGGCGTGAACCGGTTGTTTCGCCGACACCGCCGGCTCGGGCTGGCGGCGTTACTCACGCCACCGGTGTTCTGGCTCGTCGTCATCTACATCGCGTCACTTGGCCTGCTCATCGGTGCCGCGATGTTTCGGCTTGATCCCCGTTCTCACAAGCCGACCACTGAACTCACGACCGAGAACCTCCGCACCGCCTTCACCGACTGGGATTTTGTCAATGTCGTGGTGCGTAGCGTGTTCGTTGCCGCCACCGTCACCGTGTTGTGTCTCGTGATCGCGCTGCCGATGGCGTTCTACATCTCCAAGATCGCGAAACCGTGGGCGCGTCGTGGGCTCATCGTCGCGGTGTTGATGCCACTGTGGGCTGGATACCTCGTGAAGGGTTACGCGTGGAAGGCGATGCTGCGTCCCGCCTCGAAGTTCGGCATCGACAAGGACGGCGGATTCCTGGCAAGTGTGTTCGGGTGGACACCGGGATTCGGCATGGTGGCAGTGATCCTGGCGCTCACGTACCTGTGGTTGCCCTACATGGTGCTGCCGATCTACGCCGGGCTCGACCGCCTTCCCCCATCGCTGCTCGATGCCTCTGGCGACCTCGGTGCTCGTCCGTTGAGGACGTTCCGCTCGGTCATCGTGCCCATGCTCGTGCCCTCCATCGCAGCCGGGTCGATCTTCACGTTTTCGCTGTCGCTTGGTGACTACATCGTCCCGAAGGTGGTCACCGAAGGCAAGATTCGCCTGCTCGGCAACCTCATCGAGTCCACGCTTCTAGCGCCCAATCAGCCACTCGCGGCTGCGTTCACGCTCTGGCCGTTGATGATCATCATCACGTATCTCATCGGCATGAAGCGCCTCGGCGCGTTCGAGAGCCTGTGAGCCCAGCGTGAACTTGTCCCGTGCTGCTCGCTGGGTGCTGCGTGGTGCCACATGGCTGGGTTTGGCGTTCCTGTACACCCCGCTGATCGTGGTGGCAGTGCTGTCGTTCAACACTGCGACGTCGCTCTCGTGGCCGCCGAAAGGGCTGACGCTCGATTGGTGGCGCAAGGCGTGGAAGGTTGACGGCCCGTCCGACGCGTTAGTCAACTCGCTACAGGTGGCAGTAGTTGCCACCATCATTGCCCTGCTACTCGGCACCTTGGCGGCCTTCGCGATGCAACGCTTCACGTTCTTCGGTCGGAGCTCGTTGTCGTTCTTGTTGGTACTGCCCATCGCCCTGCCAGGCATCGTCACCGCAGTGGCGCTGCAGAACAGTTTCTCGCGCACCATCGACCTCGGCCTGTTCGAGTTTCGGATCGGCTTTGGATTTCACTCGCTCGTCATCGCCCACGCGACGTTCTGTGTTGTCGTTGCGTACAACAATGTGATCGCCCGGCTACGACGTTCGTCGGCCAATCTGCTCGAGGCTTCGGCCGACTTGGGTGCCCATGCATCGCAGACCTTTCGCTTGGTGACGTTCCCCTTGGTTCGTTCAGCCCTCCTTGCGGGTGGGATTTTGGCGTTCGCGCTGAGTTTCGATGAGATCATCGTCACGACCTTCACTGCCGGGTCGGGGTTCGAAACGTTGCCGCAGTGGATCTTTGCCAACATCAGTCGCCCCAACAACGTGCCGCTGGTCAATGTGATGGCAACGTTCGTGATGCTCGTCTCTATCCCGCTCGCGTGGATGGCTCAGCGGCTCAGCGACGGAGACGGCATCGGTACCGGCCGATAGCGTCGTTGCCACCATGGAGTGGATCTATCTCGTTCTCATCGCCGTAGTCCTGGTGTTCGGTCTCGGTGTCGTCGTATTCGGTCGCCGCCGATCTGTGTCCGCACCGCCGAGCCCGGCCGCGCTTACCCCGGCTCGCGAGAGTCGAGTCGAGGTCGCGACAGAGTCCGCGCTCCAGACCGAAGCAGAGCCCGAGGTCCAGCCAGAAGTCCAGCCCGAAGCAGAACCCGAAGCAGAACCCGAAGCAGAGCCCGAGGTTTTTGAACGGCCCAGCTTTCGCGCCAAGTTGGGCAAGGCCCGCGGTGCGTTGACCGGTGCCTTTCTCGGCATCCGGGGTCGTGCCGGAATTGTCGATGCGACATGGGACGACCTCGAAGAGGCGCTGCTTCGTGCCGATGTGGGTGTGCGCGTCACCGCTGAACTACTCAGCGGATTGCGCCTGCGGGTCAAGGCGAAAGCGATCACTGATCCAGATGCGCTGCTGCACGCGCTGCAGGCCGAGATGACTGGCCGGTTGGCTGGGGCCGATCGAGCGCTGCGGTTCGAGCAGGGCGCAGTCGGCTCTCCGAACGTGTGGCTGTTCGTCGGGGTCAATGGAGTCGGCAAGACCACCACCATCGGAAAAGTTGCCGCGCTGCAACGTTCGCAAGGACACAGTGTGCTCATGGCGGCTGGCGACACATTTCGCGCTGCGGCTGCCGAACAACTTGCCGCTTGGGCCGAGCGCAGCGGCAGCGAGTTCGTTCGTGGCAGCGAGGGCGGCGATCCCAGCTCCGTCATCTTCGATGGCGTACAGCGCGCTGCGGCTCGCAACATCGACTTGGTGCTCGCCGACACCGCTGGTCGTCTGCATACCAAGACGAACCTGATGGAAGAGCTCCGCAAGGTCCGACGCGTGGCTGGCAAGGGCGCAGGCCGGGTGACCGAGGTGTTCTTGGTGATCGACGCCACCACCGGCCAGAACGGGCTCATCCAGGCCCGTCAGTTCGGTGACACCACCGATGTCACCGGCGTGGTGCTCACCAAGCTCGATGGCAGCGCCAAGGGCGGCATCGTGTTCGCGATCGAGACCGAGTTGGGCATTCCCGTCAAGCTGGTCGGCCTTGGCGAGACGATCGGCGACCTGGTTGCGTTCGACCCCGACGAGTTCGTGTCAGCGTTGTTCGCCGACATCTGACGTTTCGGTAGCGTGCGGGAACCGGCGCGCCCATTCGATACGTCGAATAGCCATGACACGCATCATCGGTTCTCGTCGGCTCGTCTTCGCCAGTGCCACTCTGGTCTGCTTTTCGGTGGCCGGTGGGCTGGCCGCCTGCGGCGACAAGACCGCCACACCGTCGCCCACACCGTCGCCCACATCGGTCACAACCGTTGGTGTAGGCACGGAACCGGCCCGGGCTCCGAGGGTGATCGAGGTGGCGTCCGCCCCTGGTGACGGACCCTACGGCCCTACAGGCGTCGACATGGCTGCGGGCGATTCCAAGATGTATCCGATGAATCTGACCTACGTGTATTCGGGAACCGTGCCCGACCTCACCGAACCGGCTGCATCGTGGTACTTCCCGGCTGGTCTCAGCGCCACGCAAGCCCAGATTCGACAGCTCGCCGACGCGCTCGGTGTGCAGGGTGACGTGACGGCGATCCCCGACGACCAAGGCGGCGGCTGGATCGTCGGACCGCAGGACTTCAGCGCACCGACCGTTTCGGTGAGCACCGACTCGTTGCAGTCGTGGTGGTACGGGGCCGGGAATGTGGTTACGCCGGTCGCCGATGAGTGCGCAGTGTTGAGCACGCCGTCTGATCCGCCGTCATCCGGTACGCCGTCATCCGGTACGACGTCATCCGGTACGACAGTCATCGTGTCACCGTCGTGCGAGGGGCCACCTCCTCCGGTCAACGTGCCGACCGAGAGCGAAGCTCGTGCCAAGGCAGATGCGCTTCTGGCTGAGATCGGGCTCGACCCAGCCAACTTCGACGAGGAGGTGTATGCCGACGACTGGAGTGCCTCGGTGACCGCCTACTTGAAGCTCGACGGCATTCGTACGACCGTCAGCATCAGCTTCGGTTTTGGTGGGAACGGCTTGCTCACCTGGGCCGGCGGATACTTCGGTACTCCGGTTCGTGGCGACGACTACCCGTTGATCGGTGTCGACGATGCAGTGCAGCGGCTCAACGATCAGAACGCGATGTGGACGCACTACAGCGATGACCCGAACGCACTGGGCGACTACGGTCCCATTGCCATCTCGGTAGCGGCGCCAGCTTCCCCGAGCGGTGACGTCTCGGGCCTTGCGTCGGCGGTCGAACCACCACCCGCCACCGACCCGGCGGGCGATGAGGTCATCGTCGATCCGCCTCCGCCGCTACGCCCTGAGGGGTATTGCG
This sequence comes from Actinomycetes bacterium, assembly GCA_025359865.1. Lineage (GTDB taxonomy): Bacteria > Actinomycetota > Acidimicrobiia > Acidimicrobiales > Ilumatobacteraceae > VFMC01. The sequence goes on from JANYDH010000090.1 coordinate 17,291, forward strand.
ACCCGGCATCGTGTGAGACCGTGTTGGTCGAGCCGATCATCGTGACGTTGTCGAACGCCCGAGCCTCACTCCAACAGGTGTGGGCCGATGACGGCACCGTGTGGTTGCTGCCGGGTTACGCGTTCGATGCCGACGACCACGGTATCTACTCGGTCACGGCGGTCGAAGACCAGTACATGCAGCAGCAACAGGTCCCGGTGGACACGACGCCGGTGGACACGACGCCGGTAGACACGACGCCGGTAGACACGACGCCGGTGGATACAGCCCCGATAGACACGACGCCGGTGGACACGACGCCGGTAGACACAGCCCCGGTGGACACGACGCCCGCGACCGATCCCGCTCCGGTGCAATGCGGCACCACGCTGATGATTCATCAGTTCGATCCGGTCCCGCTCGATGTCGCTGACGTGCAGTTCCTGATCGGTCTGTGCGTCGACGATGCAATCGCTACAGCCGACGGGTTGAACTTCGAGGTACGCGTCGCTCGGGAAGACGGCGTTGATCTACCGGTCACGGCCGACCTTCGGCCCGATCGAGCCAACGTCGTGGTCGATGGCGGCATCGTCACCGGGATCCTGTCGATCGGCTGAGTGTCGATCGGCTGAGTGTCGATCGGCTGAGTGTCGATCGGCTGAGTGTCGATCGGCTGAGTGTCGATCGGCTGAGTGTCGATCAACTACGGGCTGATCGCTGCGGGCTGATCGGCCAAGTGGTGCTCCGTCCTGCCGAGGCGGGCCGATAGCGTTTCGAACTGCATGTTCGATTCCCTGTCGTCGCGCCTCGAAGGCGTTTTCAAGAAGATTCGCGGCAAAGGCCGTCTCACCGAAGCCGACGTCGATGACGTGCTCACCGAGATCCGCACTGCGCTGCTCGAGGCCGACGTCAACGTCGGGGTCGTGCGCAACGTCGTGGCACGCATCCGCGAGCAGGCGGTCGGTGTGCACCTCAGCCAGGCGCTCGATCCTGGCCAGCAAGTCGTCAAGATCGTCAACAACGAGCTCACAGCCATGCTTGGCGGCGAGACCCTCAAGATCACGTATGCCGGGCGACCGCCCACCGTAGTACTCATGGCGGGTCTCCAGGGCTCCGGTAAGACCACTAGTTCGGCCAAGTTGGCCAAGTGGTTCAAGAGCCAGGGCCGCCAGCCGCTCCTGGTCGGAGCCGACTTGCAACGACCAGCCGCGGTCGAGCAGCTGCGCACGCTAGGCCGCCAGATCGACGTTCCGGTGTTCAGTGAGCCGGGCGACCCTGTCACCACCGCAGCGCGGGGGTTGGCCGAAGCCCGCCGCCTCGGACGCGATGTGCTCATCGTCGACACCGCCGGCCGTCTTGCCATCGACGCCGAGCTGATGGAAGAGGTGCGCAAGATTTCGGCGGTCGTCGAACCGCACTACACGTTCCTGGTCATCGACGCGATGACGGGGCAAGATGCGGTCACCGTCGCCGAGGCCTTCCACCAGACCCTCCAGATCGACGGCGTCATCATGTCGAAGCTCGACGGCGATGCCCGCGGTGGTGCGGCGCTCAGCGTCAAAGAGGTCATTGGCCGACCCATTGCGTTTGCGTCGACCGGCGAGAAACTCAGCGAGTTCGAACAGTTCCACCCCGACCGTATGGCCGGACGGATTCTCGGTATGGGCGACATGCTGACGCTCATCGAACAGGCCGAACAGGTCTTCGAGAAGGATCAAGCCGAAGCGGCGGCCGAGAAGTTGATGGAGGGCGAATTCACGTTCGACGACTTCCTCGACCAGATGCAGCAACTGAAGAAGATGGGCCCGCTCGGCAACCTGTTGGGGATGATGCCCGGCATGCCGAAAGAGTTGAAGGGTGCCGAGATCGGTGATGACCAACTCAAGCCGATCGAGGCAATCATCCGCTCGATGACCCCGCTCGAGCGGCGCAAGCCAGAACTCATCAACGGCACTCGTCGGACCCGTATCGCGAATGGCAGCGGTACCACCGTCGGCGATGTCAACCGGCTGGTCAAGCAGTTCGCCGAGATGCAGAAGATGATGAAGCGGATGGGCGCGATGGGTATCGGCCGACCGGGCAAGAACAAGGGCAAGAACAAAGACAAGGGCAAGAACAAGCCAGGCAAGCGCGGCGGCTTCGGCGGGGGAATGCCCCCGGGGTTTCAAGGCGGCGGCTTCCCCGGAATGCCGGAGTTGCCGGGAATGCCAGGTCTCCCGGGTTATCCCGGTGGGTTTCCGGGCTCGAAGTAGCTAGCCTCACACGGTTCCGTTTCGCAAGGAGAGCAATTCTCGATGGCAGTCAAGCTCCGTCTCACCCGGGTAGGCAAGAAGAAGCAACCGCAGTATCGCGTGGTCGCGGCCGATAGTCGGTCTGCCCGCGATGGTCGTTTCATCCAAATCCTCGGCACCTACAACCCTCGTGGAGAACCGTCGGTGATCAGCATCGACGAGGACAAGGCCGTGAAATGGCTGCTCGATGGTGCTCAGCCGACCGAGCGGGTGAGGAAGTTGCTCGAGATCACCGGTGCGTGGCAGGCATTCACCACCGCCAAGGCCGCTGCCAAGGTCGCCAAGTGACCGAGACCGGAACTGATCTGGGCAACCAGATCCCGGTACCCATCGCCACGGCGGTGTTGCAGCACATCGTTCGCTCGATCGTCGATAATCCCGACGCGGTGCAGGTCGAAGGTGCGCAAGGGCGTAGTCGCGTGCGTCTCGAAGTGAAGGTCGGTCCTGGCGACCTCGGTCGTGTCATTGGTCGTCGTGGACGCACAGCGCAAAGCATTCGCACGGTCGTGCGTGCTGCTGCAACCCGCGATGGCGTCGATGTCGACGTCGATTTCGCCGACTGAACCCGAAGGTTCAAGCATGCTGGAAATCGGCCGAATCGGCCGCGCTCATGGCATTCGCGGCGCGGTGTACGTGACGCTCAGCACCGATCGCACCGAGCGGGTGGCCGCTGGCACGCGTCTGTTCGATGGCACGTCGTGGCTCACGATCGAGTGGTCTCGCTCGCAGCCCGGCAAGAAGTGGGTCGTCCAGTTCGAGGGAAGCGCCGATCGCAATGCGGCCGAAGCGATGACCGGACGACTGCTGTCCGCAGAACCGATCGACGACGTCGATGCGTTGTGGGTGCACGAACTGATCGGTGGGCGAGTGATCGACGCGACGGGCACCGAGCGCGGCATCTGCGTTTCGGTGGTCGCCAATCCGGCGCACGATCTGCTCGAACTCGATACCGGTCATTTGGTGCCGATCACCTTCGTCGGTGTAGTCGAGGGCGGGGTCATCAACGTCGACACCCCCGACGGGTTGTTCGACCTGCTCGACTGATGTTGCTTCGACGGGTGAGTGCTCTGGAGTGGTCCCAAGCGGTGTCCTCGGTCGGACCGTGGACGCCACAGTTGACCCGTCGGGCGTCAGCGATCAGTTCGCATGTCGGGAACCCGACATCGACATGACGCCACTGGCGCTGCCCGCCCCCCTTGTTATAGAACGACGCCAACTCCCCGCACCGGCCACGCCGCCCGGCCTTAACACGCGCCCGAACCTCCACCCGAGGCCGGTTACCGTCAAACAGGTCCCGCAAACAACCCGACCAACACCGTCTCGCGACACATCCCGAGCACTTTCATGAGTACTCTTCTTGACGCGCATGCTGTTCTCGCCTCGCGACCAGTCGTCGAACAACCGGAAACGTAGAACTAGAACGGCGTGTGCACGCGGTCCCCAACCACCGACGAAAGCGTTAGTTAAGCCCAGAGTTTGATGGTAACCACACAGCGCGACGTCAGTTTCTGGTCGAAGAGCCGTCTTTGCCGCCGTGTGCGTTGTCGCGGCCTATTCCGCACTGGTCTTTGGATGGGCACTGCGGCAGATGCATGACTCGATCCCGGTGGGAATCGACTACTCGCCCACGACTCTTGTTCCGCCAAAGCCGCAGGAATTGGTCTCGGTCCGAGAACCTGCAATAACTTATTTTCGAATACACCTCGCGATGCGTAACTGCTCAGGTGGTCGGGTGATTCGCGCGTAGCGCGCGTGCATCCGTTACTGGTCGCGCGGGGAGTGATATTCTGGACGTGTGGTGTTGGAGCGGCGGATCGCCGAGCTGGAAGCGATGATCATCGCGCAGGCAGGAGTGATCGAAGCGTTGCGAGCCGAGAACGACGTGTTGAAAGCACGTCTCGGTAAGGACTCGGCGAACTCGTCGACACCGCCGTCGCGTGATCATGTCGACCGGCGGGTGCGACGAGCCAAGGAACGCGAAGCACGCAAGACCGCCCGGATCGACAACGATGGCGGTGTCGCCCGCAAACCCGGCAAGCAACCCGGCTCACCAGGTTCGACGTTGCAACGCAGGGCCGCAGACCGCCAGGTCACCCATCAGCCGGTGGTGTGCCGGGGATGCGGTGAGAACCTGGCCGGCGCACCGGTGATTGGCACGGTGACCAGGCAGGTGTTGGAGATCCCGGTCCCGCGGATCGATGTCACCGACCATGTCGTCGAGCGGCGCCGCTGCTCATGCGGGTGTGAAACCGCCGGGGTGTTCCCTGCCGAAGCGACCGGTTGGACCTGTTGGGGTCCGCGAGCGAAAGCGGTCGCCGCGTTTCTGATGGCCGCCCAGCATCTCCCGTTGGAACGCTGCCATCAAGCTTTGGCGGTGTTGTTCGACGCGCCGATCGGCGAAGGAACCCTTGCCGGGATCCTGCCCGACGCAGCCGGCCGTCTGGAACCGTTCACCGACGAACTCGCCCGGCTCCTCACCGCAGAGCCGGTCGTGTACGCGGACGAGACCGGGATCCACATCGGTGCCGGTCTCGGATGGATCCACACCATCGCGACCGACACCCTCACCCTGCTCGCATACCATCGCAACCGTGGGATCCAAGCAGTCATCGATATCGGGATCCTCACCCGATACACCGGGATCATCATCCATGACGGACTCGGTGTCTACGCCCGCCCCGAACTGGCAGGCGCGACCCACGCCCAATGCGGCGCCCACCTGTTACGCCATCTGACCGATATCGGTTCCACCTGGAAACACACCGTCTGGACCGGTGCGATGCGCCGGGTGCTCCTCGACGCCGCAACCGCGTCCGAACAGGCACGCAACGCCGGACTGCACACCGTGCCGGCCATGATCGCCGCCACCTTGCGAGCCCGTTACGACCAGGTCCTGACCGACGCATTCACCGCCCTTCCCGACGGGCCACCACCCAGACGCCGTAACCGTGGCCACTGGACCCATCACGACCGCGACGCC
>JANYDH010000184.1 GCA_025359865.1 Actinomycetes bacterium
ACCAAAGCTGGCAGGGCTGGAGGCTGGAGGCTGGAGGCTGGAGGCTGGAGGCTGTTAGGCGTCGAGCGCGAGTTGCTTGGCCGCTTTGTAATCGGCCTTACCGTTCGGGGCGCGCGGGATCTCGGTGACGAACACGATTCGCTTCGGTGCCTTGAATCCGGCCAATTGGCCTTTCACATCGGCGATTACCGTTGCTTCGTCGACCGTGCTGCCAGCGGCACGTGAGGCAACCGCGGTGACGGACTGGCCGAACTTGTCGTCGTCGAGACCGATGACCAGACAGTCGTGAATACCTTCGACTCGCTTGACCGCCTCTTCGACCTCTTCGGGGAACACCTTCTCGCCGCCGGAGTTGATCACTTGGCTGCCGCGGCCGAGCAGGATCAGCGATCCATCGGCGGCGACCTTGGCCATGTCGCCGGGGAACGAGTAGCGGACCCCATCGATGACCTTGAAGGTGCGGGCGCTTTTTTCCGGATCCTTGAAGTACCCAATCGGCACATTGCCACCGGCAGCGACCAAGCCCGCCTCGTCCGACCCGGGGAGCACCTGCCTTCCGTCCTCGGTGAACACCTTGGTGGTGGGCATTTGGCTGAACTTGGCGGTGGCCGGCGGCAGCCCTTTCATCGAGATCGAGGTTCCCATACTGCCCTCGGTGGAACCCATCGCATCGAGCAAAACTGCCTGCTCGATACGGTCGAGCAACTGCTCTTTCACTTCGGCGGTCCACATCACTCCGCTGGAGATGATCATCTTGATCGACGACGTGTCGTAGGGCGTGCCCGCTTCGATGGCCGCGTCGAGTGCGCGGATGATCGGCTTGGCGAACGAGTCGCCGACGATGGTGATGTTCGTGGCGCGTTCGGTTTGCAGTGTGCACAACAGTTCGTCGGCGTCGAGCGACCGGCTCTGCAGAGTGACCACGGTGCCACCCGCGAGTTGCGGGATGAATGCGCCGAGCCACAGCCCGGTGCCGTGCATCAACGGTGCACATGGGATGGAGATGAATCCGTTGCCCGATTCGACGAGTTCTTTGACTAGTTTGCCGATGTCGGCAGGGTCGTCGGGTGGGGTGAGCCCGACCATCGGGAAGCCGCCGGTGACGAATCCCTCGGTCATTCCACCCATCGCGTACATCACGCCCTTGGGCATGCCGGTCGTGCCACCGGTGTACAGCATGTAGATGTCGTCCTCCGACCTGCTGATTCGTGGCATCGGGTCGTGGCCCGCGATGACATCTTCGTAGCTCACCGCACCGGACACCTGGCCTGGTGTGCCATCGTCGACCTCGATCAGGAGCTTCAGCTTGGGCAGCCGCTCGACCACTCGGGCCACCCGGTCGCCGAGCGACGAATGGAACACCAGCGCCTCGGCGTCGGAGTTGTCGAGCAGATACCACAGTTCCTCGTCGAGGTAGCGGTAGTTGACGTTGATCGTGACGCCGCGCATCTTGAAGGCACCGAATTGAGCTTCGAGGTACTCGTTGCCGTTGTAGAGGTACTGCGCGATCTTGGAGTCGGGTCCGAGGCCCGCAGCAACGTACACCGCTGCCATTCGTGCAGCACGCTGATCGAACTCGGTCCACGATCGTCGGGTGGCACCGTGCACCACTGCCGTCTGATCACCGATCTCGTCGGCGATCACCTCCCACACACTTGCGAAATGCATCTCCATGGCGGGCCAGCGTATGTCCTCGGTCACACTCCGGCCGAACCAAGTGTTGGCACAACTATTGCGCTGATCGATGGTGCGAGAAGATGAGGGCGAGATCTGCTGACGTCAGCCCGGCGAGGGTTCCCAGGCGGTGATGCCCGAGATGATCAGGGATCGCCACCACGTTGGGAACAGCGAGTACCACGCAGCCAGCCGCCGTGGCCGACAGCACGCCAGTTGGAGAGTCTTCGATTGCCAGACACTGCGACGGCGCGACACCGAGCCGGGCCGCAGCGGTGAGATACGGCTCAGGGTGCGGCTTGCCTTGCGACACGTCATCGCCGGCGACCACTGTCGCGAACGAGCCGAGGGGCAGCACGCCGACAACTGCATCGGCGAATCGGCGCCACGACATGGTGACCAATGCACAGACCACCCCGGCCTGGCCGAGGTCGGCCAGAAGTTCGCGCGCCCCCGGCCTCCATGGAACCCGGCGATTGACGCGCTCGACCACTCCGTCGAGGAGGAGGCCGACGATGTCGTCGACTGGCAGCGCGACGTCGCCGTGCTCGCTGATGTAGCGAGCAGAGTCGCGCAAGTCGTTCCCCACAATCGCATGAGCATGCGATTGGTTCCAGTTGCCGTTGCCGAACTGGGCCACGATCTCGTGCTCGCGCTCGATCCAGTACGGCTCAGTATCGACGAGCGTGCCGTCCATGTCCCACAAGACTGCCGCGATCTCACTATTCACGGCGCGATCGTAGGCGAGCGTCCACCTGACGGCCGCCTTGCGGTTCTATCGTCTCGGGTGTGCATAGTTTCCCGCCGCCCGACACGCTCCGCGAGGAGGACGACGGTCCTCGGCCGAACTACCGGCTCCGTCGGATCCTCGCGATCGTGGTCGCTGTCGTGGTCGTCGGCGGTGCGGGTCTAGGAGGCTGGGCGTTGTTCGGTCGGTCGGATGGCGGTGATACCAAGGGCGCGCCGCTGGCGACCATGGTCCGCCTGTCCGGCGGTTCGCTCGAGGTGCTCGATGCCGACCTGAAGACGGTCACCACGATCAAGGTCGGCAGCGAGTTCTCGCCCAGCATGGCGGCCAGCCCTCCCGGCTACCTGGTGGCGAACCGATTGTCCAGCGATGGCACGCTTGCGGTGGTCGACATCGCTGCCGGCTCGGTTGCTGCCGTCAAGCCGCGTGTCGCCATGTCACCCGACAGCGCACAGACCAAGCTGTTCGGTCCCACCTCGGTCGCCCTGGTCGACGACGCGGCCGGCAGTGTTGTGGTGATCGACGTGGTCGACGGTCAGCAGTTGGACCTCCGTACGCTGATCCGGCGGCCCGAGGCCCAGGTGTTCGAGACCGGCGCACGGTTCACCCCCGGTTACCGGTTGTTCGGTTCATTCGATGGGCAAGCGCCGGGTTTCATCGTGGTGTCCACTACGACGTTGTCCGAGTCGTGGCAGCTCACCGGCAAGGTCCTCGATTTGTCCGGCACGAAGTCCTTACTGATCCCGCTCGACGACCTGACGGCGGCCGCTGTCCACCTGGTGGTGTTCGACAAGGATAAGCCGACGGATCTCTCGGTCGAACTCACGGCATTCCCCGTTGGGGCGATCCTGCGCGATGACCACACTGCCCTCGTGGCCGCTGCAGATGGATCGATGCAGGTCGCTGACCTCGTTAAGGGCACCGTCGTCGGTGCCGGGTCCTTGGGGTTCGCCCCGACGAGTGTGTTCCGGCTCTCTGCCGATCGATTCTTCGCGACTGGCGACAACGGGTCGGCGCTGGCGGATCTCGACGGCAAGGTGTTGCGTTCGTGGGATCTCGTCGCAGGTGTGGCGGTGGTGCCGTTCAGGTCGGGCACCGCATGCGGCGTGTTCCAGCCCGGGTATCGACCGGTCGGAACCGGCGAGGCCCTGGCGCAACTCGTGGATCTCACTACTGCCAAGGTGCTCGCCAACTTCGACAACAGTCCCGCGCCTGTGTCCGACGATGGCTGCACCGTCGGCACGTCGTTCGGCGGAGCGTTGCAGCTTGCCGTCGATGGGGCCGTCGTGCCGGTCGCCAAGTCGTCGACTGCCAAGCTGACGGCGTTGTCGCCAGACGGCTCGCGCTCGGTCATCAGCCGCAGCGGCGGTGGCGCTTCGGCCACAGTGTTCTTGCTCGACATGACCACCAAAAAGGAAACCGAGCTCGCCAAGGGTTCGTATCTGTTCATCCGCCCGGCCCCCGCCGCGTCCGGTAGCAGGACCACCACCCCGACTGGTAGCACATCCGGCGGCACCTCGACCAGCGCTCCCTCCAGTCAACGGCGAGCTTTGGTGTTGCGCTGTTGTCAATGACAGCCCAACGCCAAAGGTCGGGGTGGGCCTGATTAGCGTGGGCCGCCGTCGACGTTGAGCGTGGTGCCGGTGGTGTAACTGCCCGCAGCGGTGGCAAAATACAGCGCGGCGCCGACGATCTCCTGCGGTGCGCCACCCCGACCCAATGCGTAGGCGTGCTTGGCGCTGCGTTCGAAGGCCTCGAGATCCCACGCCTTGGAGATGTCGGTGAGGAACGGGCCGGGGACGATGCAGTTCACGCGTACGTTCGGGCCGAGCGTGCGGGCGAGGCCGTAGGTGAGAGCATTGAGCGCAGCCTTGGCCGGCCCGTAGACCAGCTCGGTCGGACTCGGTCGCTGCGAAGCCACCGAGGACACGAAGATGATCGAGCCGCCATCCCCGGCGGCCATTCGGGTTCCGACCACCGCCGACAATCGGAACGGCCCCTTGAGATTGACGCCCATCACCTTGTCGAACAGGTCCTCGGTGACCGCATCGACCGTGGGATACAACGGCGACATTCCGGCGTTGTTGACGAGCACATCGATCGTGCCGAATTCGGCGTACGCGGCAGCGGCCAGCTGGTCGGCCCCGGTCCACGACGCGGCGTGGTAGGCGACCGACGGTGCCCGGCGGCCAATGGCACGAACCTCGTCGGCGACCGCCTCACAGTTCTCCAGCTTGCGGCTGGCCACCACGACATCGGCACCACGCTCGGCGAACGCCAACACCATTTCGCGGCCGAGCCCACGGCTGCCGCCGGTGACGACGGCCACCTTGCCCGTCATGTCAAACAGATCAATCCCCATTCGGCTGTTCTTAGCAGACGCAGGTCAGTTTTCGGCCAACTCGTGCAGGGTTTCGGTGAGGGCGTCCAACGCCGCTGAGAGTTGGTCGTCAGTATGGGCGAGGCCGATGTTCATCATCCCCCGGAATGCGGTGTAGACACCGCGCTGCAGCAGGCCGAAGTAGATCATCTCCTGTAGGGCATGATCACGCGAAGAGGCCTGGGTCCCGTTGGCGGGTTGCGTGGCGCTGGCGTGCAACGACATCATCGAGCCGTATCCGCTGATGCACACAGGAAGCGCCGATCGGCCGAGCACGTCGGCCACCTGGACGCGGAACTCGTCACCGCGCGACGTGTGTGCTTCGGCCACATCGGCGGTGAAGACCTCGCCCAGCACCACGGTGCCAGCAGTCATGGTGGCGATGTTGTTGTTGAAGGTTCCGGCGTGGCTGATGATCTTCTCGCGTCCGGTCCCAGGTGTCGTGTCGAACTGGTCGAGTAATGCTGCTGTGCCTCCGAACGCTCCGAACGAAAACCCGCCGCCGATGTACTTGCCGTAGGTGGTGATATCGGCCTGTGCTCCGAGCAGCGCTGTCAAGCCCTTGCGCCCGTGGCGGGAGGTCATCACCTCATCGGCGATGCAGACTGCGCCTACCGAGCGGGCCGCAGCGAACACGCCCTGCAAGAACTCGGGATCGGCGGGCACACAGCCTCCGGATCCGAGCATCGGTTCGATGATCACCGCTGCGAGATCGGTGGCGTGCTGGTAGATCAGCGCCGTTGTGCCGGCGAGATCGTTGTAGGGAGCGACCACGAAGTCGTACGGAGCGTTCGACGCGGCGGGACCGCTGACGAAGTACAGCACGCCGCCGTGGTAGCCGCCGAGGAATGCGATGATCGTCGACCGCTGCGTTGCCTGCATCGCGGTGGTGATGGCCATCAGGTTGGCCTCGGTGCCCGAGTTGGTGAACCGCACCCGTTCGATACCGAATCGCTCGCACATCAGGTGCCCGAGCCGCGCCTCGGCGGGGTGGATTCCGCCAACGCTCACGTTGCGGCCAAGTGCGGTGGTGACCGCGTCGATCACTCGGCGCTCGCTGTGACCGAGGAGGCCGGCGGTGTAGTCCCCCAACAAGTCGATGTAGTGGTGGCCGTCGGCATCAGTCAGCGTGGCGCCCTCGCCGCCCACGAACAGCAGCGGGAACGGTGGATGACTGAGTACCGTGCGGGTGTGGCCACCGGGAAGCACCGTGCGCGCATCGTCGAAGTAGGCACGGCTCTGCGGGTTGCGGTCGGAGAAATTCTGGTGTGCCTTCGAGACCTGACCGGCGAAGTCGTTCATCGCCAGATCATGCCATACGCAACCGGGTTGCCAGGCGAAGGCAGTCAGATCGCGAGCGCAGCCCGGCGGCCTTCCAGAACGGCCTCGTAGATGGTGCGCGGCGCCACGCAATCGCCCACCTGCACATCCGCGCCAGGCAGCAGATCGGTGGGAAGCCGGAACCCGCAATCAACAAGCGCCACGCATTCGATGCTGCGCCACTCACCACTGAACCGGTCTTGTACGTCGACCGATCCGACGTGTGCGGCGCGTAGGAGCGCCCGCTTCTCGACGCGCACCCCCGCTTGGGCGAGGCGAACATTCGCGGGGGCCAGGTCGCCGGTGCGGCTGAGTTCGTTGCCGGCGATCTGGTCCTGGGTGATCAACACTGCCCGCTCACCGAGTTGCTCGGCGAGCGCAACGGCGATCGGCCCACCGACCGGATCGAACAGCGCGATAGTGCCTGAGCCGGGCAACGAAGCGGTGCCACTACGGAGCGCAGCCACGTCGACCACGTTGGCTCCGTCGTCGATGACGTACTCGCGAACGCCCGGACGCCCACCGGTGGCTTGCACCACGATCTCACCCGTAGCCTCACCCGTAGCCGTAGCCGTATCCTGCGTGAACTCCGTCCCGAGGTGGGTCACGATGTCGGCACGGTCGCATTCCGCGATGAGCCAATCCACCAGCGCGCGGCCTGGCCCGGCAATGGCTGCCACGCCACCCAACACCTCACCGCGTTCGATGATCCGCACGCGGTGCCCTCTGGCCGCGGCCACTCGAGCGGTCTCGAGTCCGGCGACGCCGCCACCGACCACGACGACATCACGCCATGTGCCCGCAGGCGCGTACCAGTCGGGATCTTCGGTCTCGCGACCCGAACTCGGTTCGCCGACACAGGTGACGATCGGATTGCGCGCATCGCGCACTTGACACGTCTGGTTGCAGCGAATGCACGGGCGGATGCGGTCGGCGTCGCCAGCGGCAAGCTTGATGACGAGTTGGGGGTCGGCGATCTGAGCGCGCGTCATTTCCACGCCATCACAGACCCCGTCGGTGACGGCCCACTCGGCCTGGCCCCAGTCGACCACCGAGCCCTGCAGGATCACCGCGGTTCCCGGTGAGGTGCGCTGTACGGCGTGACGCACCGCACGGCAGGTGTCGATGTTGAACCCGGGCGGCTCGTGGAAGTCGGGTCGGGTCTTTTCCGCAGAGAAGATGCCCCCGCGGACGACCACGAGGTAGTCGAGCCCGAGGGCCGCGAGTCGACTGGCGATGTCGGGCGCCATCTCGGCGGTGATGCCTGCCCATGGGGCGAGTTCGTCGCAGGACAGCCGCAGGCCAACGATCCGCTTGGTGGCCGCGGCGCGAACCGCTTGGATGACCTGGCTGGCGAACAGCATCCGGTCTAGCCCCCATTCGTCGTCACGCTGGTTGGTGAGGCCACTGAGGAACTGGCGTACCAGGCTGTGCTGGCCGGCATTGATCTCGATGCCATCGCAGCCGGCCTGAACGGCGAGTTTCGTGGCCACCCCGAACCCGACCACGACGGCCGCGATATCGCCAGCCTCCATCCACTTCGGTACCTCGCGCGAGTTCACCTCCGGCACACGTGATGGTGCCCACAGCGGCAACTGGCTGTACGCGGACGACCCCTGCCCGCCGGCGTGGTCGAGCGAGGCGATGAGCAACGTTCCGGCGTCGTGACATGCGCCGGCAAGTTCCGCCCATCCGTCGCCGCACCGCTCGGCCAAGGGTGCTCGTTCGTATGGCCAGTCACCGGGGAGCACGCTCGCACCTTCGGCGACGATGACGCCGCATCCACCCTTGGCGCGTGACCGGTAGTAGGCCGTGTGACGTGCCGTGAACCGGCGGTGGTCGTCGCCCAGATTAGTGGCGTGCGGGCCGAACATGATGCGGTTGGCTGCGAGCGATGGCCCCAGCCGCAGCGACTCGAGCAGACGTATTGTCACGCTCTCACCGTCGCTGGGCGAGCTGTACTTGCCGTGGCTTGCTGTGGTCCATGCTCGGCTTGGGGGCAAGGACCACGCTGACCTGTCGAAGCGTTTCGTCGGCTGCGCCGCGCACGCACTCCGGGTCGGGGCCATCGAGCGGGAGCCCGGTGAAAAACTTGGCCGCCATGCAGCCACCTTGGCAGGCGTCGTAACTGCCACAACTGGCGCACGCGCCTGCGGACTGGGGTTCGCGAAGTTCGAGAAACAGTGGGCTCTGCTTCCAGACGCGGCTGAAGCCACCGTCGTCGCGAACTGAGCCGGCCTTGAACTGATCGTGGATGACGAACGGGCAGGCATAGACATCGCCGATGGGATCGATCAGGCAGACCACTCGACCTGCGCCGCACATGTTGAGCCCGGGTAGTGCCTCGCCGAAAGCGTTGAGATGAAAGAACGAGTCGCCGGTGAGCACCGTTTCGCCCCTGGCGAGCAACCACTGATAGATCTGGCGCTGCTGGGCATTGGTGGGATGGAGGTCGCCCCAGGTGTCGGCACCGCGTCCGCTCGGTCGCAGGCGGGTAACCCGCAACTGGGCACCGTAGGAATCTGCGAGCGCCTTGAACCCGTCGAGCTGGTCGACGTTGTGGCGGGTGACGACCACACTGATCTTGAAGGGACCGAAGTCGGCTGCTGCCAGATGCTCCATCGCCGTTCGGGCCAAGTCGTAGCTGCCGACGCCGCGCACAGCGTCGTTCGTTACTGCGTCGAGCCCGTCGAGACTGATCTGGATGTCGAGGTAATCCATCGCCGCCAGCCGGCGGGCCTTCTGGGCGTCGATGAACGCGCCGTTGGTGGAGAACTTCACTCCGATGTCGCGGCCGATGGAGTAGTCGACGAGCTCGAAGAAATCACGCCGGACCATCGGCTCTCCGCCGCCGATGTTGATGTAGAACACCTGCAGATCGTGGAGTTCATCGAGTACTCGTTTGGCCTCGGCGGTGGTGAGCTCGCGAGGGTCGCGCTGTCCGCTCGATGACAGGCAGTGGATGCACTGCAGGTTGCATGCGTACGTGAGCTCCCACGTGAGGCAGATCGGCGCGTCGAGCCCGGTCTTCAACTGTGCAACAAGGGACTCAACGCTCACGGACTATCTCCGATTTCTGTAACGAAGCGAATGCTTTTTCGAAACTGGGCCACCGCATCGGCGCGATGTTGCACGCCGCAAGTGTTGCCGACAGTGACGGATACTCGGCCAGGTGCTCGGCCACGTTGACCATGTCGCGATGCTTCAAGAACACGAGGCGACGGTTGCCGTAGTGGTAGGCGAGCGCGCCGAATGGTTCGGGCCGCAGCGCGACCTGGGGATGCAGCTCTAACGCGAGGTCGAGCACGCTCGTCTGTTGGTTCTCAGTAGACGCCGCACATGCCATCGATCGAGATCTCCTCGACGAGCAGTTCGTCGTCGATGAGGCCCTCGTCGGCCGCAGTTGCGTCGCTGGTGTTCTCGTTCTCCATGGGTCACGATCGTAGCGGAACCTCCGGCCGACCCATATTTCTTGGTCTTGAGATGTCGTTGAACGACATCTCACGACCAAAGTCCGCGAGGGTAGGGGAGTGAACGCTGAACTGTTCCCCGAACTTGCTCAGGAACGTGCCCGCCTGGTGGGCTCACGTGCCTGTCGTGACGCGATGATCGAGCGATTCGTCAGCGTCGACCCGTCCAGCGCAGCCGACGCGATCACCAAGGAATACGTCGAGGTGACCGTCGCAGAAGCATTGCAGGACCTGCGGACTCCTGGCGCGGGAGAGTTCTTCGGGCGAATCGAACAACCGGGCGAGCAGTGGTACATCGGCCGGCGACACATTGAAAACGACCAGCACGATCCCGTGGTAGTCGACTGGCGCGCGCCGATCGCCGCACCGTTCTACCGCGCCACCGGTCTCGATCCGCTCGGGCTGACCCACCGTCGCCGCTTCACACTTGCCGATGGCGAGATCACCGCCTACCTGGATGAACAGCTCGACGACCCCGACGCTGCTGGTGCCGCCACCGGTGTGCCAGACCCGGTGCTTGCCGAGATCGGGGCTGCCCGCACCGGCGCGATGCGCGAGATCGTGGCCACCATCCAGGCCGAACAAGACGCGGTGATCCGCGCTCCGATCGACCAATGCCTCGTCGTGCAAGGGGGCCCTGGCACCGGCAAGACGGCCGTTGGACTGCACCGTGCGGCGTACTTGTTGTTCGAACACCGTCGTCGGCTGGTCCGTGACGGGGTGCTGGTCGTGGGGCCGAACCGGGTGTTTCTCGACTACATCGCCAATGTGCTTCCATCACTCGGCGAGCGCAGCGTGCAACAGCGCACAGCGCTGGAGTTGTGTGTGCCCAAGGTTGAACTCAGCGGTGTCGACAGTGACGACGATCGGCGCACGAAGGGTTCACCCGAGATGCTGGCAGCACTCGAGCGGGCGGTCACGGGTCACATCGTGGCACCGAGTGAAGGTGTTCGTCAGCCGTTCGGTTCGCGGACCTTGGTGTTCGACGCGCAAGAAATCGCAGGATGGATCGAAAAGGCGCGCAACGGTTCATTACCAGTCAACCGCCGCAAGGATTCGTTGAAGCCGATCGTCGAGCGCGAACTGCTTCGGCGTACCGAATCTGACGGGGCGTGGCAGCGGGTGCCGGAGTTGCGTAACGTGCTCAACAAGGCATGGCCGACGATGCAACCCGTCAAACTGGTCGATCGACTGCTCCTGGCTCACGGGTTCGGTCCTGGCGGAACGAAGCGGAAGTGGACACCGGCCGACCAGTTCCTAATCGATGAGGCGAACTCGTTGTTGATCGGACCGCCATTCACGTTCGGGCATGTCGTCGTCGACGAGGCGCAAGATCACTCTGCGGTGGCACTGCGCGTAATCGGGCGCCGGAGCCCGGCCGGGTCGCTGACGGTGCTCGGTGATCTGGCGCAGTCCACCACTCCGGGCGGCCAACGCGACTGGGATACCGCTCTCGGCTACCTCACCCGCAGTGCAGGCATGGTCGCGCACCTCACCATCGGTTATCGCGTGCCTGCACCGATCCTCGATGTTGCCAACCGGCTGTTGCCGTTCACCGATGTGGTGACCGTTGCGAGTACAAGCGTGAGGGTCGAGGGTGAGGCACCCGGCTTCGTCTGGTGCTCCACAGCCGACCTGTGCCGGGTCGTGGCGGCGCAGGCCGCCGACGTACGCCACCGTCACCACAACACCGGTGTCGTCGCGCCGGCGCCGCTGCATGCTGGTCTTGCCGTGGCGTTGGCGGATATCGGCCTGGTTGCGGTCGGCCGCGTGCATGGTCTGGCCCCGAACGACGTGCCGGTGTTCGTTCCGGAAGCGGTGAAAGGGCTGGAGTTCGACGGCGTGATCGTTGTCAATCCGCACGAGGTGTTCGACGGGACGGCACGGGGCGCGCGCCTGCTCTATGTTGCGATGACCCGTGCCGTGCAGGTGCTGCGGTTCGTCGGTGACGCGGATTTGCCGCCACCGATTCGCGCCGGATCCTGACCGCAAGCGCTGGCTGTGATCATCGGTGGCGCTTGGCACTAGGGTGCTCGGCGAAGCAACCATTCGTCAGAACGATCTGTTGGGAGCACAACGATGAAGACCAAGGCCGCAATCCTGTGGGGTCGAGACCAGCCCTGGAGCGTAGAGGAGATCGAGCTCGATCCGCCGAAGGCCGGTGAGGTACTGGTCCGGATGGTTGCCTCTGGAATGTGCCACAGCGATGAGCACCTCGTCACCGGCGATCTCGCCGGGGCAACCCCGGAGCCACCACTGATCGGTGGTCACGAGGGTGCTGGCGTGGTCATGGAGGTCGGTGACGGCGTGTTCTCCGTGGTGCCTGGTGATCATGTCGTGTTCGGATTCGTGCCGGCATGTGGCCGTTGCCCGAGCTGTGCCGAAGGGCATTCCAATCTGTGCGATCTTGGTGGCGCTACCGCAACCGGATGGCAGATCTCCGATGGCACCGCTCGGCATCACGCAAAGGGTCAAGACATTGCGCTTGGCATCGGCGCGCTGGGTACCTTCGCGTTGCATACCGTGGTCCACGAAGCGAGTTGCATCAAGATCGACAACGATGTCCCACTCGACCGGGCATGCCTGCTCGGGTGTGGTGTCGTCACCGGCTGGGGCTCGGCCGTGTACGCCGCCGAGGTCAAGCCCGGCGACACCGTGGCAGTGGTCGGTGTCGGTGGCATCGGCGCCAACGCTGTGCAGGGCGCCAAGCTCGCCGGTGCCCGCGTGGTGGCAGCGATCGACCCGGTCGAATTCAAGCGTGAGAAGGCGATGGAGTTCGGTGCCACGCACACGCACGCCTCGATCGACGAAGCTATTGCCGCACTGCCCGACACCACGTGGGGACGCGGGTTCGACAAGGTGATCATGACCATGGGGGTCGGCAACGGCGATGCGCTCGGTCAGGCGTTCTGGCTGGGCGGCAAGCGGTCGCGGATCGTCGTCACCAACATTCACCCCGTGAGCGAGGCTTCGATCGCGATTCCGGCAATCTTCCTCACGGTGTATGAAAAGCAGCTTGTCGGCTCACTGTTCGGATCGGGCAACCCGCGCAAGGACATTCCCAAGCTGCTCGAGCTGTACAGCCAGGGTCTGCTCGACCTCGACGGATTGGTTACCAAGACCTACTCACTCGACCAGATCAACGAAGGGTACGACGACATGCGCAACGGGAAGAACATCCGTGGCGTCTTGAAGTACGACTGACGTGAGTAGTGGTGCGCCCGGCAACATTGCCGGGTCGTTGATCGACCGGCTGCTCGGTCATGTGGTCGGGCGACGTCGTGAACTCGAACTTGTTGTCGCTGCCCTGGCGGCCGATCGGCACATCGTGCTCGAAGGCCCGCCGGGCACCGGCAAGAGCACGCTGCTGCGCGCCGTTGCGCACGAACTTGGGATCGGATTCGAGTTCGTCGAAGGCAATGCAGAGCTCACGCCGGCGCGCCTGATCGGGCACTTCGATCCGGCGCGCGTACTCACCGATGGGTATTCGCCCGACGTGTTCGTCGACGGTCCACTGGTGACGGCGATGACAACGGGTTCGCTGCTGTACGTCGAGGAGATCAACCGGATTCCGGAAGAGACGCTCAACGTGCTCATCACGGTGATGAGCGAACAAGAGTTGCACGTGCCCCGCTTCGGTCGGATTGGCTGCTCGCCAGGGTTCCGGCTCGTCGCGGCGATGAACCCGTTCGATGCGGTGGGTACCGCTCGGATCAGCGGTGCCGTATACGACCGGATGTGTCGCCTGTCGATGAGCTATCAGAGCGCGGACGACGAAGAGGCGATCGTCATCCGTGAGATCGGTGACAGGATGGACCGTGCAGGTCTGGACGGCACCAGCAGGGTCGACACGAGTTGGATCCACAAGATCGTCCGACTCGTCCGTCTCACACGCGAGCACCATGACCTGCGGGTCGGTTCATCCGTGCGCGGTGCCATCGACGCCGCGTTGGTCGCTTCACAGTTGTCGGCGCTACGCGCGTTGCCCGTGCTCCATCCGAGCGTCGGTCTCGACGCTGCGCTCATCTCGCTCTCGGGGCGCGTTCGTGTCCGTGAGGGATCGACGCGCACGAGCGAGGAGATCGTTACCGAACTGTGGCACGAGGTCTTCGGCCGCGACGATGGCGGTGGTGTCGACGAGGGAAAAGCCAACGCCCCGACCGGGGCTACCAACCCCCGCTGAATCCACCGCCCCGCCCGAAGGAGGGCGACGAGGCAGAGCAGGCCGTATCCGATGCGCAGCGCACTACGACATCACGTCGTCAACTGGCACGCAATCCGCGATTCGAGCAGGTCTCGCCCGAGGTCGGCGAGGTTGACGAGGTAGCTGTCGAAGAGGGGATGCGGGACGACCCGGATGACACGATGGCGTTGCTGGTCGACCTCACCGCAGCGACCGATGTGAGGCTGCGCGAGTTGGCCCGCCGCCTCGCCGGCCGCCTGTTTCTTGACATCAGCCGCCGGGGTCCGGTCAGGCCGCGCGGCATCGGCAAGATCGTCGAACAGCCCTATCGTCCCGATGGCGGCGACCTCGATCTGGACGCGAGCATGGAGGCGATCGTCGAGGCCGGAGGAACGCGGTCCGGCCGCAGCCACGGTGTCGACACCGAGCGGCTTCGGGTGCGTGGTTGGGTGAAGCCCGGCACGGCCTTGTGTCTGCTGATCGACCGCAGCGGCTCGATGGGTGGCAAGCCGCTGGCCACATCCGCGGTTGCCGCTGCCGCCGTGGCATGGCGCGCGCCTGCCGACTACAGCGTCCTTGCGTTTGCCAAGGACGTGGTGGTCGCGAAGAGCCAGGAGTTGGACAAGGCGAGCGAGCGGGTGGTCAACGACGTGTTGTCCTTGCGCGGCTTCGGCACGACGGACGTCGCGGGGGCATTGATAGCTGCCGCACAACAGTTGTCACGCAGTCGTGCTGGCCGAAAGATCACGATCCTGCTGAGCGATTGTCGTGCTACCGTCGATGGCGATCCGGTAGCGGCCGCCGCCGGGGTGGAGGAGTTGATGATCATCGCGCCGGAGGGCGATTCTGATGAGGCCGAGGCCTTCGCCCGGCGGGTCGGTGCCCGCCTGACGACCGTGTCGGGCCCGTCGGCCGTGGCCGATGCCATCGCCCGCCTGCTCGACTAGCCCTGCACTAGGGGCAGATCACGTCGCGTGGCGGGATGATGCCCTTGTTGTTCTCGTCCGGTGCGGGCACGGCGTCGGCCGGCGCGGTGACGATCGGCACCGTCGTTGTCGGAACCGTGGTCGTGGTCGTGGTCGTGGTCGTGGTTGATCCGGTGCCACCTGTGGACGAGGCCGTGGTGTTTTCAGTCGATGGCGCAACGCTGGTGGTGGTCGTGGTGTCGAACACCTGGACCGGCGCCTCGGCGAGTGGGGCTTCGCCCTTGAAGATCCGCAGGATCGCCTTCATGTTTGCACTCTTCACATTGGCGATCAGTACGGCGTTGCCGTTGATGTTCTTGCCAGATGCCTCGATCTGATACGAGGCAATGCCCGTGGCCTGCACATCACGCAACACGCCGACGAACTGCAACATCCTGCTGATCGTCAATTCGGTGTCGACCACCACGTTGTTCTGCGAGGCGTCGATCAAGCTGCGGGCCACGCTGGGGTTGAACAGTCCCCGATTCAACGCGGCGGTCAGCACACGACGAATGAAGTCTTGCTGACGTGAGATGCGCCCCAAGTCGCTCACCCCGTCGGTCTTCCACTTGCCGTTGTCGTTCTGATACTGGTAGTGGCGTGAGCGCACATAGGCGAGCGCACTATCGCCGGTGAAGTAGTAGCAACCCTTCGCCGGCACGTTGAGGCCGGTGTTGCGGTCGCGAGCAGGAAAGTCGAATGGCACGCCGACCCCGCCGTCGATCCCATCGACGATGGTCTTGAACGCGCAAAAATCGATCTGGATGAAGTGGTCGACCGTGACGCCGAAGTTGTTGTAGATCGTGTTGATCAACTTCTGCGGATCGTTCTTCACGTACGCCGAGTTGATGCGGCTGCTCGAGCCGCGGCCGTCGATCTTGACCCACAGGTCACGCGGGAACGACAGCAGGGCACCGCGGTGCGTCGACGGATCGAGTCGCATGATCATGATGGTGTCGCTGCGCTCGCCCATGCTCTCGCGATTGCCGAAAGCGCCGGCGTACGGAGAGTTGGGATCGATACAGGCGTTGTTGTCGGCGCCGGTGATGAGAAAGTTCAGGGCATTCGGATCGGCAGGCGGAAATGTTTCGGGCGGGCCACTCGACACCGTGGTGGTTTCATCGGGCCCCAGGGTGCCGACGGGCGAAATGGTGTCGCCCTCAGCGGCACTGGTGGTAGCCGTGGCCGTGACCGTGTCGGTGGCGATGGACGACTGAGGTGTGACGATGGGGACCTTGGCGATACCGCGGCCGACATTACGGCCCAACAGCAGACCGGTAGCGCCGACGAAGCAGCCGATGATCACCAAGCAATTGACGGTCAACAAGGCACGCTGTGGCCATGAATGGCGGTTCCGGAACGGCGACCTCTCAGTGGTCGGCGTCACCTGGTCGGGTGCGGGCGCGTCGGAGTTCGCAGCGGCGTCGGGCTTCGGCATGGCCGATGCAGACTATCTGGTCACGATCGTCACGGGCCATCGCCCACTCAGGTACTGAGCCGAAGTAGGTTCACGAGCGATGGGCATGTTTGCGGATCAGTATCGGCCCGGGTGGATCGTGCGTCTCGACGAATGGCACCTGCTCACGCCGTTGCGGGTGCTCGCGGTCATCGTCGTAGCACTGGTGCTGACGGTGCTGCTCAAACACGTGGTCCGTCGACTACTGAAGCGCACCCTGCACATCACCGAACGCTTTGACCGCAATGATCTTCGTGGTCAGGCCCGCCAACGTGCGCTTGCGTCGACGTTGCGTTCTGCGCTGGTTGGCGTGATCTGGGCGATTGCCGTCATCACGATCATCGGCGAGGTCGGCATCAACATCGGTGCGTTCGTGGCAACCGCCACGGTGGTCGGTGGGGCCATTGCATTCGGCGCTCAGACCCTGATCCGTGATGTCATCGCGGGCTTCTTCGTGCTTGCCGAGGATCAGTACGGCGTTGGTGACCAGGTCGACCTCGGTCATGCCAGCGGCTCCGTCGAGCGGATCACACTTCGCTCGGCCCGGGTTCGTGATGGCCAGGGCCGCGTCTGGTTCGTACCCCATGGCAATGTGATGCGGGTCGCGAACCTGTCGAAGGCCGCGCAGGCCGACCTCACGGTGCAGGTCTCGCGCCGTAGTTCGGTTGCCCGTGTCGACGAAGCCGCCGCAGCGTTGTGTACCGAGTTGAGCGGCGATGCAGATGCCGCGCCGCTGCTGACCGGCCCACCACAGGTTGTCGGCCTGATCGAGATCCTCGACGACCGGCTCGTCTACAAGCTCGTCGTGCCGACCAAACCGGGTGCCCAGGACGACGTTCTACGAATCTGGCGGCTCAAGGCGCTGGCTGCGTTCGCAGACGGTCGGTTCAGCGCGCCCGACTGACGTGCTGTCGCTGTCAGACGTGCTATCGCTGTCAGACGTGCTGTCGCTGTCAGTAGACGATCACGCCGCGGATGTTCTCGCCGTTACGCATCGCCTCGTATCCGTCGTTGATCTGGTCGAGGGTGTAGCGCTTGGTGATCAGCTCGTCGAGTTTCAACTGGCCTTCGCGGTACAGTCCGAGCAGCTTCGGGATGTCGACGCGCGGGTTCAACGAGCCGAAGATCGTCCCTTTGATCTCCTTGTTCCACATCGCCAGTTCGAACAGATTGACCGCGGCCTGAGACTGGGTCATGGGCGCGATGGCGGTGACCACACAGGTTCCGCCCTTGCCGGTCATCGACAAAGCGAGGCCCATCAGATCGCCGTGCAGCACGCTTGGGGTCATGATCACCTTGTCGGCCATCTGCCCGTTGGTGAGCCCGGCAATAGCGAAGATCGCGTCCTCCATGGATGCAAAGGTGTGTGTCGCGCCGAACTCCATTGCCTTCTCGCGCTTGAACTCGATCGGATCGATCGCGATGACGTGCTTGGCTCCGGCCATCTTGGCGCCCTGGACGGCGTTGATGCCGATGCCGCCGATGCCGACCACCACGACGGTATCGCCGACTGCAACTGCGGCACGGTTGGTAGCAGAACCCCAGCCCGTTGCCACGCCGCACGACACGAGCGCCACGCAGTCGAGCGGCAGGTCGTCGTCGACTTTGATCAGTGAGTTCTCCGACACGCACGCATGATTCGAGAACGTGCCGATCTTGGCCATCAACCCGACCGGCTCACCCCTCACGAAATGGCGGTGGGTGCCATCGGTGATCATCCCGCCCCCGAGGGTGCCGGCGGTTGCGTCGCACAGGTTCTGGCGGCCGCTGCAGCAGTAACGACAACGCCCGCACGCGGGCACGAAGCTGGCCGACACATGGTCGCCCGCCGCGAGCGAGGTGACCCCGGCACCGACTTCGAGCACCACGCCAGCGCCTTCGTGGCCACCGATCAGCGGGAAGATGCTGTCGATGCCCATCATCGCCAGCATCTCCGGTGCGGGCACCATGTCGCCAGTGACCATGTGCTCGTCGCTATGACACAGGCCGGCGACCTTCCATTCGACAAGCACTTCGCCAACTCGGGGAGGATCGATGTCGATCTCTTCGACCTGCCATTGCTGGTTCGTTCCCCACAAGACCGCAGCGCGTGTTTTCATCTCCACGTTGTAGCACCAACTGACGTGGCGCGAGGAGATGAAGAGGAGTCGAAGCGGTCAGGTTGCCGTGTCGATCTCGGCGAGGGTGACGACGCAGCTGACCACGTCGGCGTCTGACTGGACGAACTCGAATGCCCGGATCGATCCGGCGTCGCGGATGTCGTGTAGCGCAGAGTTGATGGCGGAGCAACTGTCTGACGATGACGTGATCACCACATGTTCGACGACGGCACGTTGACTGACCTTTCCTTCGGTCTTGGCTCGGCGAACCTGGGCGAGCACCTCGCCGATCGGCCCCAGAGCATCGGCGTTGGCGTCGGCACCAGCCATGTTCGTGAGCTCTGCGGCGGTGGGCCATGTGGCGCCGTGGACGGAACCGTCTTGCGACCAGCGCCAGACCTCGTCGGTGACGAACGGCAGGAACGGTGCGAACAACCGCACCATGACGTCGAGCGCAACCCGCAGGGCGATGAGTGCCGAAGCAGCTGCCGGATTGCCCTCGCCCGAATAGGCGCGGGTCTTGACCAGTTCAACGTAGTCATCGCAGAACCACCAGAAGAAGTCTTCCGCGCGTTCGAGTGCTCGGGCGTAATCGAACCCGTCGAACGCGGCCGTAGCGTCGCCGACGACGAGCGCCAACCGGGCGAGCATCGCCTGATCGAGCGCTTCGGTCACTCCGGCTCCGGCTCCTACTCCCACGGCAGGGGTGGGGAACGAGAGCGTGAACTTGCTGGCGTTGAGGATCTTCAGTGACAGCTTGCGGCCGATCTTCATCTGGCCCTCGTCGAGCGCAGTGTCGATGCCGGGCCGAGCTGAGGCCGCCCAGTAGCGGACTGCATCGCTGCCGTACTGCTGCAGCAGCGGCATCGGCGTGACGACGTTGCCGACGCTCTTCGACATTTTCTTGCGGTCGGGATCGAGGATCCATCCGGCAAGCGCGGCGTCGGTCCACGGTAGGGCATTGTGCTCGTAGTGGGCCCGCACGACCGTAGAAAACAGCCAGGTACGGATGATGTCGTGGCCCTGCGGGCGCATGTCCATCGGGAACACCCGGCCGAACAGATCGGCGTCGTCGACCCAGTGCGTCGCGATCTGCGGCGTCAGCGACGATGTGGCCCAGGTGTCCATCACGTCTGGGTCGCCGACGAAGCCACCGGCCTGGCCGCGCTGCACTTGGCTGTACCCATCGGGCACATCGGTCGACGGGTCGATCGGTAGCCGACTGACCGTAGCGGCGATGGGGTGATCGAAATCGGGCTCGCCGTGCTCATCGACCGGATACCACAGCGGGAACGGGACACCGAAGTAACGCTGGCGGCTGATCAGCCAGTCGCCGTTCAGACCCTCCACCCAGTTGCTGTACCGATGGTGCATGTGGCCAGGGTGCCAGGTGATCTGCTCGCCGCGAGCGAGGAACACGTCGCGAAGTTCGGCCGACCGGCCGCCGTTGCGGATGTACCACTGCCTGCTGGTGACGATCTCGAGCGGGCGGTCGCCCTTTTCGTAGAACTTGACCGGATGCTGGATGGGTCGCGGCTCGCCGAGCATCGCCCCAGCGGCACGGAGTTGTTCGACCACCACCTTCTGCGCCTGCTTCGAGCTCTTGCCGGCGATCTCGGCGTACGCAGCAAGACCTGCTTGGCTGCCGATCCACTCCGGCTCGTTCTGGCTGAACCGACCGTCACGTGTGATGAGGGCACGCGTGGGCAGGTCGAGTTCGCGCCACCAGATCACGTCGGTGAGATCGCCGAACGTGCAGATCATCGCGACGCCGGTTCCCTTGTCGGGATCGGCGAGGCGATGGGCGAGCACAGGCACCTCGACCCCGTACAACGGCGTGAGTACCGTCGTACCGAACAGCGGTTGAAAGCGGGGATCGTCGGGGTGCGCGACCAGGGCGCAACACGAGGCGAGGAGTTCGGGACGGGTCGTATCGATCACGATGTTGCCAGTGCCGTCTGTCCGCGCGAATGCCACTTGGTGGTAGGCGGCCGACATCTCTTTGTCGACGAGTTCGGCCTGGGCGACCGCTGTGCCGAAGTCGACGTCCCACAACGTGGGCGCTTCGTGTTGGTACGCCTCGCCCCGCGACAAGTTGCCGAGGAACGCCTGTTGCGAGGTGCGAATGCACTGGTCGCTGATGGTCTTGTACAGGTACGACCAGTCGACGGAGAGCCCGAGCATGCGGAACAGTTCCTCGAATGCCACCTCGTCGTCGGCGACCAACTGCTTGCACAGACCGATGAAGTTGGGTCGGCTGACCGGCACCTGGTTCTTCGGATCTGCTTTGGCCGGTGGGGTGAACGCGGGGTCGAACGGCAACGACGGATCGCACCGAACCCCGAAGAAGT
Organism: Actinomycetes bacterium; assembly: GCA_025359865.1. Classification (GTDB taxonomy): domain Bacteria; phylum Actinomycetota; class Acidimicrobiia; order Acidimicrobiales; family Ilumatobacteraceae; genus VFMC01. The sequence continues at coordinate 20,647 of JANYDH010000184.1, forward strand.
TCTGCACCCGGCGCTCTGTGGCCAGGCCGTTGTCATCCCATCCCATTGGATAGAAAACGGCCTTGCCACGCATGCGTTGATAGCGGGCGATGGTGTCGGTGTGGGTGTAGCTGAACACGTGGCCGATGTGGAGCGAGCCGCTCACCGTGGGCGGCGGTGTATCGATCGAGAACACGGCGTCACGGGTCGCCGTGCGATCGAACCGGTACACGCCTTCGGCGTCCCAGTGACCCATCATGCGGGCCTCGATGCCGTCAAGTGATGGCTTTTCCGGGATGCCGGTCGGGTGAGTCGTCATAGCCAGCCCAGGCTACCGGTGACCTCTGCGCGCTCTGCCGGGAATTGCCTGCGGTCGGGGTTACGGCCAGCTCATAGGCTGGCGAACATGATGCACCTGTACGACACCGCCACACGGAAGGTCCGCGAGCTCCAACTGCGCGACCCCGGCACGGTGAGTATCTACTTGTGCGGCCCGACGGTCTACGGCCCTCCGCATCTCGGGCATGGGCGGGCGACGCTCGTCTACGATGTGCTGCGCCGATACCTCGAATGGACGGGATTGCATGTTCGCCTGGTCAGCAACATCACCGACATCGACGACAGCATCATCAACCGCGCCAATCGCGAGCACCGCCCTTGGCGAGAGATCACACAGCAGTGCGAAGCCGTGTGGTTCGAGGCAATGGGCAAGCTCGGAGTCGAGCGGCCGACCGATGTGCCTCATGCAACCGAGTACGTCGACCAGATGGTCGAGATGATCGGTGAGTTGGTGCAGGGTGATCGCGCATATTCCACCGACGATGGTGTGTACCTCAGCGTCGAAACCGTCGAGGATTACGGCCTGTTGGTCAACCAGGATCTCGAGGACATGATCGAAGGTGGAGGTGACCGCGAGGTGGTCGGTGCGGGCAGTAAGCGCCATCCGGCCGACTTCGTGCTGTGGAAGCTTGCCAAGCCGGGTGAACCGTCGTGGCCGTCGCCGTGGGGCGATGGTCGTCCCGGCTGGCACAGCGAGTGCGTGGTGATGAGCCTGCACCTCCTCGGCGAGGGGTTCGACCTGCACTGCGGTGGTATGGACCTCAAGTTTCCGCATCACGAGAACGAACGCGCCCAGGCGGTCGCGCTGGGGAAGCGATTTGCGAATCACTGGATGCACAACGGATTCGTCGTCGATGCCGAGGGCGAGAAGATGTCGAAGAGCCTCGGCAACGTTGCCAACCTGCTCGACATCCTTGCGCACTACGACCCACGGGCTTATCGCATGTTGTTGTTGCAATCGCACTATCGGGGGCCCGTTTCCGTCGGTCAGGACAACATCGATGCGTCGGTCAAGGCGGTGGCTGGTCTCGATGCATTCGCGGCGCGGATGTCGGGCGTAGGTGTTGCCGATGCAGATGCTCACGTCGTGCAACAGTTCCGTGAGCGAATGGATGACGACCTCGACACTCCGGGCTCCACCGCGTTGTTGTTCGACACCGTCCGTCGTGCCAACGCGGCGCTCGATGCGGGTACGGGCGAGGCTGCGCCGCTCGTTGCGGCTGTCTTCGAGATCTGCGCGGCGTTCGGACTAGTGCTCAATGCGGGTGGGGATGTGCCTGCCGAGGCGGCTGCCAGGGCAGAAGCGCTCGACGCGGCCCGTGCCGCGAAGGACTTCGCGCAGGCCGACGCGCTACGCGCCGGGTTGCAGTCCGATGGATGGACCGTCGAGACCACGAAGTCCGGCACCACACTCCGGCGTTGAACTGTCAGCCGACGGCACAATGCCGATAGAACAACAGATCGTGTCAGACCGCCAGCGTCAGCCGTTCCCGCCGGGGTACTGGACGCTGTGGACCACGGTGGCACTCGACCTGGTCGGGTTCGGTATCATCGTGCCGATTCTCGGCCGGTATGCCGAGCGATTCGGTGCCAACGGGTTCCAGGTCGGTTTGCTGTTCGCGTCGTTCTCGCTTGCCCAGTTGATCTGTGCCCCATTGCTCGGCCGGTTGTCCGACCGGATCGGGCGCAAGCCGGTCATTGTCATTTCGCTGATCGGAACGGCGGTGGGCAGTTTCGTCACCGGCGCGGCTGGGGCGTTGTGGGTGTTGTTCCTCGGTCGCGTCATCGACGGCGCGTCGGGGGGAAGCCTCAGCGTCGCTCAAGCAGCGGTGACCGATATCAGTACGCCGGACCAGCGGCCCCGGCTGATCGGGATGATGGGTGCAGCGTTCGGTGTCGGGTTCGTGCTCGGCCCGGCCATCGGAGGGCTGTCGGCGCTCGGCGGACCACACGTACCGTTCTATGTCGCCGGTGTGCTGGCATCGGCCAATGCGGTCGCTGCGCTGATTCGGCTTCCGGAGACACGTCGTGACGAGGCGATCTCGCGCGAACATTCGCCTGCGCCTGCGCCTGCGCCTGCGCCGCGGGCCGTGGTGCTCCGGCAAATCGCCCTCATCGGGTTCATTTCCACCATTGCGTTCACGGCGTTCGAGGCCACGTTTTCTTTGTTCGGTCATCGGCGCTTCGGCCTCACCGAAGGCTCGGCCGCCGTGGTCTTCTTGGGGGTTGGGCTGCTGTTGGTGGCGATGCAGGGTGGGGTCTACGGCCGACTCGTCGAACGAATCGGGGTGGGCGCAGTATTCCGCAATGGGTTGGTGCTGGTTGTGGCCGGCCTCGCCGTGCTAGCAGCAGCCACCACCTGGCCGGTGTTGATCCTCGCGTTGGTGTTGCTGTCCATCGGGCAGGGGAGTGTGTCGCCAGCGCTCACCACCATCGTCGCTGAACGCGCTCCCGCTCAACAGCGGGGCCAGGCAATGGGGTTTCAGCAGGCGGTCTACGCTGCCGCGCGAGTTGTCGGCCCGCCTGTTGCTGGGGTGATGTTCGACCGGGTCGGCGTGCCCAGCCCGTACCTTGCCGCCGCGTCGTTGACTGTGATCGCTCTCGTGCTGGCAATCGGGTGGAAGCTCACTCGTCCGTTGGCCTCCGCCGGTGTGCTCGCCGATCAGACCGTCTGACGTCCGCCCCCAGCCCCCAGGGTGACCTTTGGCGTTGGGTTGTTGCCTATGACAGCCAAACGCCAAAAGTCGGGCGACGTTGCTTGTCGAGGAATGTTGGCCGGGGTGGTTGGCAAGGTAGTTACCGTTGGGTAACTTTACCGAATGGCTGACTTTGCACTCAATGACGACCAGTTGCAGATCCAGAGCTGGGTTCACGGCTTTGCCGAAGATGTGATCCGCCCGGCTGCTCACGAATGGGATGAGCGTGAAGAATTCCCGTACCCCGTTGTCCAAGAGGCCGCGAAGATCGGCTTGTACGGTTGGGAGTTCCTGATGAACTCGTTCGGCGACCAGACCGGGCTCACGCTTCCTGTCGCAATCGAGGAGATCTTTTGGGGCGACGCCGGCATCGGCATGGCCATCATGGGTTCTGCGCTTGCGGCGGCAGGGTTGAGTGGCAATGGAACGCCAGAGCAGGTGATGGAGTGGGTTCCGCAGTGCTACGGCGATGCCAACAAGATCCAGTTGGGCGCGTTCTGCGTGAGCGAGCCCGATGCAGGCAGCGACGTGTCGTCGCTGCGCACCCGCGCCGTTTATGACCAGGCCACCGACGAGTGGGTCATCAACGGCACCAAGGCGTGGATCACCAACGGCGGAATCGCCGACATACACGTGGTGGTTGCGGCGGTTGAACCCGACCTGAAAGGACGCGGTCAGGCCAGCTTTGTCATCCCGCCAGCGACCAAGGGCCTCAGCCAGGGCCAGAAGTACAAGAAGCACGGTATTCGGGCATCGCACACCGCCGAGGTGGTACTCGATGACGTGCGGGTGCCGGGGCGCTGCCTGCTCGGAGGCAAGGAGAAGCTCGACGCCAAGCTGGCACGTGCTCGCGAGCGGGGCCACAGTGGTGAGAAGCAACCGGCTATGGCAACGTTCGAGGCCACCCGGCCATCGGTAGGAGCACAGGCACTCGGTATCGCTCGTGCCGCCTACGAGTACTCGCTGCAGTACGCGAAGGAGCGCCATGCGTTCGGGCGGCCGATCATCATGAATCAGGCTATTGCCTTCAAGCTCGCCAATATGGCCGTCGAGATCGACGCGAGCCGTCTCCTCATCTGGCGTGCTGCGTGGCTGGCCCGCAATGGCGGGTTCAAGAACGGCGAGGGCTCGATGAGCAAGTACAAGGCCAGCGAAACCGCCGTTCGCGTGACCGAGGATGCAATCCAGATTCTGGGCGGCTACGGCTATACCCGCGAGTACCCGGTCGAGCGTTGGCATCGCGATGCCAAGATCCACACGATCTTCGAAGGCACATCTGAGATCCAGCAGCTGGTGATCGCAAGGGCGATATCAGGCCTGCGTATCGAGTAGTTTCGGTCGTTTGATCCCCGGTCTCACCGGTCGACTGCTGATCCGTCCCTAGAATCCATCCCTAGACAAACGTACACCCCTCCGTTGAAGTTTCTCGCATGGCGACGTTGCGCGAGAAGAAGCCGGGCGTGTGGGAGGTTCGTGTCTTCACGGGCTCAAACGCGCGTGGCCTCCCTACGCAGCTGTCGCGCACGGT
>JANYDH010000186.1 GCA_025359865.1 Actinomycetes bacterium
CTGGATGCCCTGCCGGGAGGTGATGCACAAGGTGCCGCTGGCCACCGCGTCGCACAGCGTGTCCATGGCGAGGTACTGCTCTGCGGTCAGGATCCCGCCGGGGATGCTGACTCGCACCATGCAGATGTGGTCGATGTCGAGCCGCTGACGCTTTCGCTCGGTGCGCACGTCGCGGTCGTCCTGCTGGTAGATGCCGTGGAACTTGAGGAGTTGTTGGCTCTCAGGCGAAAACGTTGGCGTACCGTCGGACAACTCCTCGCCGATGGTGCCCCGCAGCTGGTTGCTGGCGGCCTTGAGCCCCTCGACCGTGGAGACGTCGGTGTCGGCCATGGCTTCCTCCTTCCCGCCGGGTCTCACGAGTCAGCCACCGAGGTAGCTCATCTCGACCTTGTGGAGACCGGCGGTTTGTGACCATCTGGTCTCGGAGTACCGGTCGGCGCGGTTCGTCCACAGCCCGGAGACCACGTCGTCGAGGACCTCATCGCTCGCACCCGCCCGCAGCACCCCGCGCAGGTCGGTCCCGCGAGTAGCGAAGAGACAGGTGTAGACCGCACCCTCGGCCGAGATGCGAGCCCGGGTGCAATCGCCGCAGAACGGCTGGGATACCGAGGTGATGACGCCCACCTCCCCAGTCCCGTCTCGATAACGCCACCGTTGCGCCACTTCGCCCCGGTAGGAAGGGTCCACCGGCTCGATCCCGAACTCACGGTCCAACATCTCGACGATCTCCCGGGCCGGGACCACGTCGTCGAGCCGCCAGCCGTTGGTGATGCCGACGTCCATGTACTCGATGAACCGGAGGGTGTGCCCCGAGCCTTTGAAGTGCCGGGCCATGTCGAGGATGGAACCGTCGTTGACGCCCCGTTGCACCACCATGTTGATCTTGATGGGAGTCAGTCCGGCCTCGGCGGCAGCGGCGATCCCGTCGAGTACCCCCTGCACACCGAAGTTCACATCGTTCATGGCCATGAACACGGTGTCGTCCATCGAGTCGAGGCTGACCGTGACCCGGCGGAGCCCGGCAGCAGCCAGGTCCCGGGCTTTGCGGCCCAGCAAGGCACCGTTGGTGGTGAGGGTGATGTCCCCGAGACCTGGGATCAGGGCCAGCTTGGCGACGAGGTCCTCGATCCCCTTACGGAGAAGCGGCTCCCCGCCGGTGAGGCGGATCTTGCGGACCCCTTGGCGCACGAACGAGCGGGCCACCCGGTCGATCTCTTCGAAGCTGAGCAGCGCTTCCCGGGCGAGGAACCGATGTTCATGGTTGAAGATTTCCTTTGGCGTGCAGTACGTGCAACGGAAGTTGCACCGATCGGTGACGGAGATGCGCAGGTCGCGGACCGGCCGCCCCAACGTGTCCAATGGGCTGGTCCCGGGTGCCACTGGCTGGGGCATGGCTAGGAGAACGACTGTCCGCACCCGCACGAGCGCTTGGCGTTGGGATTCTCGATTTTGAAGCCCGTGTCCTGGAGGCCGTTGTTGTACTCGAGGGTCGCGCCGGCGAGGTGCACGGCGCTGGCCGGGTCGACCCTCACCGTGACCGTGCCGAAGATGGCCTCATGGTCCTCGGGGTCGGCCTCGGCGTCGAAGAACATCTCGTAGGACATCCCTGAGCACCCGCCGGCCTTGACAGCAACGCGGAGGGCCAACTGGTCGTCGCCCTCCTGGGCGATCAATTCTGCGACTTTGGCGGCGGCGTTGTCGGTGAGGGTGATAACGGGTGTGACGGTGGTGGTGCTCATCCTGGTAGTGCTCCTTGTCGTTGTTTCAATGTGTCGTTGTTTCAATGTGTCGTTGTTTCAATGTGTCGTTGTTTCAATGTGTCGTTGTTTCAATGTGTCGTTGTTTCAATGTGTCGGATTCAAGAGGTCGGATCGGCATGCGGGTTCGAGGTAGTCGTCGTGGGCGTGTGCTGCGGCATAGGGGTCAGATGACCGATGGATTTGAAGAACTGGCGGGCGGTGCAGGCGACCATCTCGACGAGCGGGATGGCTTCGGTGACGATGCGTTCGGCCAGGGCCGCGAACGCGTGGGCTGCCGGAGTGTGCGGAGCGGCGATCACGGCTGGCTCACCTGCGTCGCGAGCGACACCGCGAGCGGACCCACCCTATTCCATTGCCCATTGATCAGGCAGACAAGATCGACGAACTCACGATGTTCACATCGCGAGGCTTTGGTTCAGTGCGGTGGCCGTCCCCAGCGATCAGGACTGGAGCAGTTCAGTAAGTGTCCTGTGCGCCTGGCGGCAGCGGCGCTGGTACGACGCTGCAGCGATGTTCGAAGCAAGGGTCTGGCTCGACTCATCCGGATCGCTGGATGCCATCGCCTGCCTCGACCAACCTCCGCCATCAATCGGTCGATGTCCTCGATCGGCGCATCCGCCTCCAGGGGCGCGTCGGTCGAAAGCCCGAGTACGGCGAACTCGGCTCCGTAGACGGTCTCGAGATCGCCAGGGAACGTCCGACGAACCCAACCCGCCAGGAGTACGGCAAGGTCATGGTGGCCCTCACGATCGACGATCACTGCGGACGAGATAGCCGCGCGCCACTTCTGATTCGGGATCGACTCGACACAAACGATGTCCCATGCAGATCGGGCCTCGGCGCCGGCGATTCGCTCACCGCTCAGAGCCCGGCACCGAAGGTGATTCCAGATGAGACGGGCGTCCTGCTGGTTTCGACGGGGCATCACGCCCCGTGAGGATGCGTCGGCGAACAAGCGGCACGCCAGCTCAAAGTCGCCTCGCCTCGCTGTACATGCCGTCGCAAAATGCTGTTTGGTGGTGTTGCGGGTGAGGTTGGCCGTCTGGTCGTGCTATCGGCAACGGTGTCATGGTTGTCGCTGAACTGGTGCTTGTGCCGCACAAGTCGGCTCAACATCGGCGACTGCCAGCCCACCAGCCGGGCCTACCCGTTGTTGCGATGCCAAGTCGCGTCGAGCTATCGGCGCTGGCGACATGAAAGTCGACGCGATCTTCCCCGTTGCGCCTTTCCGGGAGGAGTCGCGTCGAGTTATCGGCGCTGGCGACATGAAAGTCGACGCGATCCTGCCCGCACGGCCGGGATCGTGACCCGGTTCCGCCAACCCCACCCGCAATTTGCGACAGCCTGTGTAGCGATTCCTCGCGCGTTGGTGATCAGCGAACGGGCGCGCTCGCTTGCCAATGATGTCGAGATCGACACTCATCGTTCTACACGCCGCTGACAGACGACCAGTGAGTTCGAGCGACTCCGGTTCGGCGACGAGTCGCGACCCGGGCACGAACCGCAAGCACTGCTACCCTCGAACTTCGGTTTGCTGGCCTTGCCTTTGAGGATGCACGCCGAGTTCACCTGAGGCGGCAGCCCGGGTGTTGAAGCGACATGGTCGTAGAACTGCTGTGCGCTCTCGAGGCCTACACGCTCGACAAGCTGTTCCCAGAGACCTGCGAACTTGTCATGCAGAAACGGCGAGTACGCGCCAGTCACGAAGGACGGGCATCTGAAACGAACTCGTCCTCACTCACCGAGCCGAGCAGAACCTGCCGCCGCTCGGGAACTCGGTTCATCCGATTTCGTTGCGCCATGAATGGCTTGGAGAGAAACCGACAAGCCGTTTGGCCTTGTCGTTGGCATAGAACGTCTCGTAGCGACCCATGTCACGGGTGCGAGGCACGCCCGCGTAGAACTGCTCGTACACCTCGTTGCTGGGTATCGCCACCGACGTGTCGTCGTTCGCCACATTGAAGACCTGATAACCCAGGCCGTCGGTGCGGAGGCAGCAGTCGACCATGTGGCCGAGGTCGCGGGCGTCGATGTACGCGAAGACGTTTCGGCGCCGCAGACCGGGGTTGGCAACAAACGCAGGGAAGTCGGTCTGGTACTCGTGGGGTTCGATGACGTTGTTGATGCGCAACCCATAGATGTCGATACCTGTCCGGGCCTGGAACGACCGTGCGGTCGCCTCGTTGACGACCTTCGACATCGCGTAGCTGTCGTGGGGAACCGTCGGGTGTTCCTCGTCGATGGGCACATACTCGGGCTTGACCTCACCGTCGGCGAAGCAGATGCCGTAGGTGGTTTCGGAGCTCGCGAAGATGACCTTGCGAATCCCCAACTTCACGGCGGCGTCGATGACGTTGTAGGTGCTGAGGACGTTGATCCGGAACGTCTCGTTGTCGGGTCGGATGAGGATTGCCGGGATCGCAGCGAAATGAACAACCGCGTCGTAGGTGGGGACACCGGCACCAGGCTCGAGCTCGTCGAATCCGGCGTATGCGGAGAGCGCATTGAACACCTGCCCGGCGTCAGTCAGATCAAGGCGGAGGTCTGCCACACCCGGTTGACCAGACGGCACGAGGTCGCCGTTGACCACCCGGTGCCTCTGCTCGACGAGATGACGGATGGCGTGCCGCCCCGCCTTTCCGCTACCACCTGTAAAGAAGACCCTCATGTCGTCGATGGTACGAGGCTGCGGTCAAGTTGGCTGGTGTCGATCCGATTGAGCAGTCGCTCAAGGTGGACAAGCGAGAGTGCCGTAACCCGTGACTTCGGCATCGGGGAACGCACCGTCCATCTCGGCGACGAGGTTGTCGACGACCCGCACGCTAATGCCGACCTCGACCAGGTTTCGGTGGAGCTCCTCGCTCAGCGAGGCGTAGCAACGTGTCTCGCAGATGGGCCGGATAGATCACACAGGTGTCGAGCACGACGGCGAACGGCACGAGACTGGCCTCAGCGGGTGCGCTTCGGTGACGCGGTCCGTTCGTACAGATCCGCCCCATCAGCGAGCTCGACCATCCGGTCGAGGGCCGCTCGGCGATCGACGGAACTCCGCTCGCGATAGGTCAGAACGTCGGCCAATCGAACCCTTCGATGACGGCCCGGCTGCTCGAAGGGGATCTCTCCCGACTCGAGAAGCTTCACGAGCGTGGGCCGGCTGATGCCGAGCAACTCGGCAGCCTCTTGGGTTGTCAGCCGCTGGTGAACTGGCACGATCGTCACCGCTTGTCCGCTGGCCATCGCGTCGACGACGCCGCGAAGAACCTCGAAGATCTCCGGCGGCAGCATCAGATGCTCGCCGTTCGGGCCTGACACCGTGGTGGTCGGCTCGGCACCGGGACGGCTAAGCATCGCGACGAGCTCGTCAAGCGACTCGGTCGGTGGCAGGATGGTGCGTTCAAGCGTCGGTGTGGTCATTTCGGTGCTCCCCTCCAGACCCTGATCGGACACCGAAACGAAAAGATCGCAAGCTTCGATATTCAGCCGAAGAAGATCGCCGTCGGGTCAGAGTCGATCTCAGCGAGCAGCTTGTCAACGTTGTCTGATGGCGGCACGAGGTCGTACGCGTGGAAGTTCAGGTTCTGATCGCGCCAGTAGATCTGCCATTCGCGCCGCACCTTCGTGTATCGCAGGCGCGCAAACGGGAACCGTGTCCACTCCGAACCGAAGCCATCCCGCCATGGCGGTCGACACTCGAGGAGCGTGACAGCTCGATCGTCGACGTCCATCTCGTACCGGATCTGGCCAACGGCCCGCGCCAGCAGTTCATCCGACTTGTCCAAATTAGCTACTTGTTCGTGCCACGCAAACCAGTTCCTCAGGCAACACGGCGAGTGGTCGACGATGCCGTTGCAGCCATCGCAGCACGCTTGCCGCGTTTGTGGAAGGTCGACGTCGCCTCTCGCTCCACGGAAGGCGGGGCACTCCGATTCACCTCTCCAGACAAAGTCTCCGGGGAAGTGACTGTGCGGGTTCGACGAGATCTCAATCCGCGGGCAGCCGAGTCGATGGGATTGCCGAGTTCGCCCACCATCGTCGCGTCTTCGTGGCTCAGCACACGAACGCGCGAAGTGCTCACCGAGTTCGGGTGGAACTACATCGGACGCCACCGGCAACGCTCTGCTCTCCATCGATCGGCCCGGACTCTTCATCCACACCAGTCCTCTCGGTCAAGGTGTAGCGACGACCCTCAGAACCCAACCTGCCCACTGGCGGCCAACGTGTCCCTCGCGGCGATGATCGCTCACCGTGGTGGACTTCCAGCTGCCACTGCCCGTCGCTCGCTGCGTAACCGCTGTTATGCGGGTGATCGACGGGTCCTGGGGTGGTGACATCGTAATAGCATGGTGTCATGACGAAGCAGACGACTGTGCGGTTGCCCGACGCCCTGGCCGACGATGCAGAGGCCGTCGCCCGAGTCCGCGGTGACAGCGTCAACCAGCTCATCATCGATGCCCTCGCTACCGAGATCGAACGGGTTCGAGCCGACGCCGACTTCACCGCACGAGCAAAGAAGCTGCTCGAACGTGATCGGGAGATCCTCGACCGCCTTGCCAAGTGACCCGATACCTCAGCCTCGCTGAGTTCTGGTACCTCGCTGAGCACGTCACCGGTATCAACGCTGCGACCCTGATCAAGGTCAGCCGTGTCGAGCTCGCCGACTCTGCGGTCCACGCTCCTCAGGCGGGCTTCGCGGACACCGATTTCTATCCCGATCTGTACGACAAGGCTGCAATGCTCGCCTGCCGGATCTCGTGGAACCATCCGCTGCCCGACGGCAACAAGCGAGCCGCATGGGCGTGCCTCGTGTTGTTCATCGACCTCAACGACGGATCGTGGAACGACGAGCATCATCGCTCCGAAGAGTCAGCGAGTCATCCGGATCAGCCGCGGTTCGGGCGTAGCTCAGGCTCCGGCGACGAAGGCGACAACGACGTAGGCGGCGTGACGGTCGACGTTCTCCCGCCGTCGGTCGTAGATCGTGGTCGTGCGTGGGTCGGCGTGTCGTGCCGCGAGTTGAACGTCGCGCAACGGCACCCCAGCATCGAGCGCAGCCATGAGGAACGCGCCTCTGAGCATGTGCGGGTGAACATGGCCGAGTCCGGCCCGCTTGCCGATCGACGTGACCCACCGGCCAGCGGTGCGACGAATCGAGCCGTTGTCCGTCGCGGCGCAGCAGGATCGGTCCTTCGCGTCGCTCCCCGATCGCGAGGTTGACGGTGCGCGCCGTGCGAGGTACGAGCGGGATGACGGCCGGCTTGTTGCCCTTACCAACGATCCGCAGGGTGCGATGCCCGCGATCGAACCCGAGATCCCCGATATCGGTGTCGCATGTCTCGCTGACTCGGAGGCCATTGAGGCCCAGCAGCACCGCTAGCGCGGAGCGTTGGTGTCCAAAGTGTTCGGCGGTGAACAGGAACCGGCCGAGCTCGGTGCGGTCCATCCCGTGGCCCTGAGCGGGGTGCACCTTCGGTCGCCGGACGTACTGGGCCGGGTTCGATGCGATCCGTCCATCGATGTGCGCGAAGCGGTACAGCCTGCACACCGTTGCCAACAGCCGGTCGATCGTCGATGGTGCGGGCCCGCAGTGTTCCGTGTGGTGACGGAACAGTTCGATGTGCGGACGCGTTGGCCGCACATGGATGCATTCGGGTGCGATGCTGGCAGTCCCGGCTGTGATCGGGCTTTCAGTTGCCTTCGGCTGTCGGTGTCGGGGCGATGGAGTCGCTTGGGGCGGCGTCGTTGGCGGAGGGCACCGAGCCGGGTTGGGTGGGTGGTGCGGAGTCGATGGTGGGCGACGCGTCTGTCCGTGGGATCGAATCGGCTGGAGGGGTGGCGACCCCCGGCTGAACCGTGCCTGTCGACACGACGGCGCCGTCTGGCGGGATCGAGTCGGAAGTGTTGTGCGTGCCGATGGTCGGGTTCTTGCCGTCGGTTGTGATCGTCGTGGCTGTCACGGCGCTGATGGTGGGCACAACCGCCGGCCGTGGTTGGTACCGGGTGGTCCAGGTTGCTTCGTCGACGAGCGTGATCGCTGAGACTGCATGGAGGAACTCGGCGCGGGTGAGCGAGTGGCCGGTGACGTTGAGAGTGGTGCCGTCGCTGAGTGCCACGGCGAGGTGCAATGAGCCGTTCTCTCGGCTGGTCGAGAAGTAGCCGGAGTGTCCGTTGATGGTGATCGGTTCCATGGGTTCCAGCCATTGTCCGATGAGCAGCATCGGGGTGGTGGGCATCACGGACATCGACACGATGCCGTTGCGAATGAAGAGGTTCGGGAACGAGCCGGCACCTGGGCCTTGCTCGAAGGGTCGGGCGAGTTCGGTGACAGAGTCTGGTAGCGGTCCGGTGAAGGTGTATCCGGTGAGCCCGGTATCGTCGGTGGTGGGCCGGATGATGTCGAGGATCTGGTAGAGCTCGTCGATGTCGGGGCCGAGGATCTGCACGACATAGCCGTCGATGGCTACTTGGAGTTCGGTGCGTGGCAGGTCGGGGGTGCTGATCCTGTACTCCTCGACACCAGGTCGGCGGCCTGGCACGAGGTTGGGGAGCGGTTCGGCGTCAACCGGTGCGCTGACGGTGATCACAGCGGCCGGAATCGGGCCGTTGGGAGATGTCCGTCCAGCGACGCCGGTCCACACCGTACCGTTGAGGTTGGGACCGGAGCTGAAGTAGCCCATGTAGGCGTACGTGGTGCCCGCGCCGATGTCGGGGACGTCACTGTCGTCGAGCACCGGGTAGAGCGAGACTCCGGGCGCGATGACAGCGCCTGGTGGGAACTCGGACTCGGTTCCGGTCGGCACCGAGCCGTTCGCGGGATCGGTGGCGGGTTCGTTGCGGATGATCTGGATGGTCGCGAGCCCGACCAGGACAACACACACGGCGGCTGCAGCGACGAGCACCCGGGAGCGTGAGCCCGGTGCTGACCGGGCGGACTGCGCCCAAGCATCGGCCGCCGCGGCGTGAGTATCGGTCGCTACCGTCGACTCGGAGACGGTGGTGGCGGCCGCGATCTCGTCGAGCAGACCGGGGAGGCGTTGCTGGATGTCGTTACTCATGTCGGTATTTCCTTTCGAAGGTGTTCGATGGCTCGCGTGTGCAGCGACTTCACGGTGCCGGGCCGGCAGCCCAGGGTTTCGGCGATCTCCGCTTCGGACAGGTTCAGCCAGTAGCGCAGCACGATCACGGACCGCTGCCGGTACGACAGCCGGCGGAGCACATCGAGCAGCTCGAGCGCGTCGTTCGACAACACCGCCGTAGGCAGCCCATGGCGAACAAGATGGGCGTGCTCTCGCGCGCGGCTGCGATGCCACGAACGGCAGACGTTCACGACCGTGCATCGGAGATACCCGCCGGGATTGTCGATCGGCCCTCGATGACGGTGCAAGCGAGCGAACGCCTCATGCACCAGGTCCTCTGCAACCGAGTTCGAGCCCGTCAGCAGGTGGGCGAGACGAACCGACTTCGCATAGTCCTCACGGAACAACACGGCGTCGGGCGGCAACGGTTCGACATCGGCGGACTTCAAGCTCACCTGACCGAGCGCCCCGGACCCGGGAATCGGGTCCGGGGCCGTCGGGCAGGTTGACTCCAAACGAACATTCTCCGTCGCTGCGGCCGAGGTGGCTCCGCGACGACGGTCTCTACTGCGTCACTGCGGTACTGAGACAGCAGCGGCTGGCGGATTCGAGCAGCTCCCTTCAGAGGCACGCACCGAGCTGCTCGCCCGGCTGGCGCGTGGCAGAAGTGCCGTTATCTCGAGTCCGTTTCCGGTATGCCGCGCTCACGAACATCCGGCGACCGATCACTCTCAGCGTTCAAGTGGCCGTTGGTGGGCAGAGGCTGACGGCCGCCAGTGGGAAGAATCAGATGTCCGCCGACACACGGTCACAGACTCCGGTAGCTTCCCGGGGTGGAGCCGGTCCAACGCTTGAACGCTCGATGGAAGTTCGATGCGGAGGTGAAGCCGACGTGGTGGGCGATGGATTCGATACTGCGGTCGGTGTGGGCGAGTTCTCGGATCGCGAGGTCGCGTCGAACGCCATCGTGGATGCGCTGGAATGATGTGCCATCGGCGGCGAGTCGACGGATCAGGGTGCGTGGCGAGATGTTCAACCGTCTTGCAGTGTCGTGGAGGCGACCGTGACCGTGCGGATCGAGGAACGTCTCGCGAACTCGCAACGAGAGCGTGTGCTCTCGCAAGCTGGTGAAGATCCAGTCTCTGGGCGCCCGCACCAGGAACTCGTACATCTCCATGCTGGTGCGCGTGATCGGGCGGCGGCCCAGTGCTTGGTGAAACCCGACGAACGAGTGGGGCTCGCCGAAACGGACTGACGACGGAAAGAGCACGGAGTAGTCCTCGGCGAATTCGGGCCGCTCGAACACGAACGCGGTTTCAGCGAGTGCGATCTCCTCACCAATGAGCCACGATGCGATCCCGTGAGCCAGCTTCAGCATCAGCATGTGTCCGAAACGGTGGGCCGTCACGCCCGGGCGCGGCGTGAGGACTACACGGATCATCCCGTCGCTCTCTTCCAGACTCAGCTGATGGTCGTCGAGCAGCAAGTTCCAGAATGTCACGAAGCGGTACATCGCTGCCGAGAGCGATGACGCGGCGCGCACGGACTCGCAGATGTGTTTCAGAGCGCCGGAGCGGATCGGTCGACTCCACAACCCCATCATCTCGTCGCCTGTCTCCAACGCGACGAGTTGGTAGAGGCGCACGATCTGGTCGTGGGTGACTCGGGCGAGTGCGGGACTGTCGAGTTGAAGGTCGATCTCGGACAGAAACCTTCGGAGCTGCTCCGGGGTGCAGTGCGCCTGCAGAGCGACCAGCCAGTCCTCCACGAAGGCGTAGGACACCGTGGGAAGTAGGGGCGAACGGGGCTGCGCTACGAGCTCCTGGGATCGCTTCCGAGTTGTCACTTTCGGATACCTCGATGGCGGCTGGGAAGACGAACTCGCACGACTAGCGGCGTTACCGTGGCGTCAACAAACACTACGGCGTTGCCTGACGATACGACCAGGTGCACGCGAAGGATCGGCAATGTCAGTGGACCTAGACCCCAATCGATTTGTATTTCTCGATATCGAGCATCGAGATGACGGCGTGTCGATCGTCGTGCTGAACCGTCCGGAAAAGCGCAATGCGCTGAGCCTGGCCACGATCGATGAGTTGGTGCAGTTCTTCTCGACTGCCCCGCGAGCCGGGGTAAAAGCGGTTGTCCTCGCCGGTGCCGGTGATCACTTCTGTGCTGGCCTCGATCTGATCGAACATCATGACGCCAACCGAACTCCGGCGGAGTTCATGCACGTGTGCCTTCGCTGGCACGAGGCATTCAACAAGATGGAGTACGGCGGTGTTCCGATCGTGGCCGCGCTGCATGGCGCAGTCGTCGGTGGCGGTCTCGAACTTGCAAGTTCGGCACACATCCGGGTTATGGACGACTCGACGTACTTCGCGTTGCCCGAAGGGCAGCGAGGTCTCTTCACGGGCGGCGGCGCCACCATCCGCGTTGCCCAGTTGGTCGGCAAGGCGCGAATGATCGACATGATGTTGACCGGGCGGGTCCACCAGGGGCAGGCCGCCGTCGATCTGGGGCTCGCTCAATACTTGGAAACGGAACGGTCGAGCTTCGACAGAGCCGTTGAACTCGCCGAGCAGGCGGCAAGGAATCTTCGCCTGACGAACTTTGCGATCTGCTCAGCCATCAGCCACGTGCAGAACATGTCGTCGTTCGATGCTGCGTACACCGAGTCGGTCGTGGCGGGCGTCGTCAACACTCAACAACACTCAACAACACTCAACCAGACGCTCGCGAACGTCTCGCTGCGTTCGCGAACAAGACCGCTCCGCGCACGCGCCCTGCCGGCTCGTAACGAATACACGCATCGAAAGGACCGTCGACCATGGCCACGATCGCTCCCACCACCCGGCTTCGAAAGTCGCCGTTCTACGACTCGGTGATGGCTGACGGTGCGACGTCGATGATGCCGTACAACCAGATGATGCTGCCTGGTGGCTTCGGCGACCCCGAATCCGAGTACCGTAGGCTCACCGAGGGCGTGTCGATGTGGGACGTTGCCTGCGAACGCCAGATCCAACTGCAGGGCCCGGACGCGGCCCGTCTCGCCCAGATCCTGTGTCCTCGGGACCTGTCGAAGAACGTGGTCGGACAGGGCAGGTATGTCGCGTTGTGCAACCATCGGGGCACGATCATCAACGACCCGGTGCTGTTGAAAGTGGCCGACGACTGCTACTGGTTCTCGATCGCCGACTCCGACATCGGACTCTGGGCATCGAGCATCGCGGCCGAACGCGGCCTCGATGTCGAGGTCTCAGAACCGGACGTGTCACCACTCGCAGTTCAAGGGCCCAAGGCCGCTGACGTCGTGGCATCCATCTTCGGCGAGTGGGTACGCGACCTCAAATACTTCGCCTTCGCCGACGCCGACCTCGACGGCATTGCGCTCAAGGTCGCCCGATCGGGCTGGTCCAAGCAGGGCGGCTTCGAGTTCTACCTGATGGATGGATCGCGCGGCGCAGACCTGTGGAACATCGTCAAGGAGGCCGGTCGGCCGTGGGGTATCGGGCCCGGCTGTCCGAACCCGAGCGAGCGAATCGAGAACGGCCTGCTGTCGTGGGGCGGAGACACCGACGTACACACGAACCCGTTCGAGGTTCGGCTCGACCGGTTCGTTGATCTGGACGTGCCCGATGACGTGATCGGTATCCATGCGTTGCGCCGCATCGCACTCGAGGGTCCGACGCGGCACCAGTTGGGTGTCGTGCTCGACGGCGACCTGCCCCAACCGAGTCACGACCAGTGGTACGACATCGTCGTCCACGGCACCAAAGTCGGCGACATGACCAACGGCACCTGGAGCTTCAAACTCGAACGCAACATCGGGTTCGGTCTCGTCTCCGTCAACTGCAACGTCGGCGACCACGTTCAAGTCCACAAGTCAGGCAACGTCATCCAAGGCCAGCTGTCCCCCATCCCCTTCACGACCGCCTGAGACCAGCCGCTGTGGCAGGCCAGCGTCGCGCTCAGCTGGCATGAACGGTGTCTGGCTCGAGGAGCGGAACGGCCCGGACTTTGTGGAGGTCGGTTCGAGCGGCGCTCTCGACCACGAGGCTCTGATCGCCCTGATCCTCGGTAACGACCCTGGGGCGTGGGCAGCCGAGGACTTCTCAGTTCGGGCTGCGGCCAACGTCGACTCGGCTCCTTTCGACATCTTGCTCCTGTCACGACCGTCGGAATACTCTTCTCCCGATGCGCCTAGTTGTGGCCGCAGGCGTTGCACAACACGACCAAGTTTGCGAACAACTGCGTCGACTGCGACCAAGGTCGATTGAAGGCAGACCCGCAGTCGGAAGAGTCACGAACCGATCGCCCGGTCTCGGTGGACAGGTCGTCGATGTTTGCGCTCAAGACTTCGGAGATCGGCAACCCGTTGAGCGCCAGAAGTGTAATCAAGGTGCCGTCGCGCACATCGCCGAGACCGCCGTGGACGGAGAGCGCCGACTTCGGTGCAGTCGAGTCCGAGGGTGCGAACTTCGTCGTGGACTTTCGGACCTCCCGAGGAGATGGGGCGATCAACGCTCGCGCCGATCCACAACGGGCGGGGGCAGGATTTAAACCTGCGACCTTCGGGTTTTGAGACCACATCCGAACGATTGCTGCGTACCTGGTAGGCAGCTTTTCACCTGGTCAGAGCGCATTTCTTGTTGCCCGGTGTTTCGCTCTGTGTACCGCTGTTTACCGTTGTGTTGGTACATGGATGGTACATATTTGTGCCGTCGGGGCGGATCCGTCACACGCGTAGCGAAGCGGTCTTCAACCGCTGCTCGGTGACCGGCCCGGGCAGCGGCCGGACATGCACCAACCCGTCGACACCGACGTCGACCACTTCAGCGATCGCGATTGCCGTGCCAGCTCCGACGACGACCCGTCGACCGGGCACGATCACCGTCGGGTCCGGCGCCTGATCGAGATATGTCCACGGGAGACCAGTCTCGTCTTCGGTGTTCAAGTCGACGAACAAATCGATTTTCATGCGTCCTCCTGTCGAAACGCCGGGTTGTCAACGATGCGATGCGACACCGCCAGCAAGCGGGCGACACCACTGTCGACATCATCGTAGAAAGGTCGCCGTTCAGATGAGTCCGCCGCCGGCGTCGACGACATGTTCGTTGGCGTCGATGGCGGTGAACAGGACCCAATCGATGGTCTGGTCCGAGAAGTGGTCGGTTTCGCCGCTGGGGACGGCCAGTGTGATGGCGGCCCCCATAGTCGGGTCAGCGGTCAGCTCCCAAACGTCGTCGCCCTTCTTGAAGCGGACCTGCACTCTGGTCGCTGACGCGGGGACCCCGTCGATCAACGTGAGGGTCGCCTGGTCGCCGGTGCGGTTGGTCTCGAAGGTGGTGCTGCCTGTGATTCCGGTGACGCCGATGATGCCGTCGCGTTCGTCGAGGTTGACGTTGAGGCGCAGCGGATAGGGAACGGCTGGCGGGTCAACCGTGACGATCACGGTGCTGTCGTCGGGTGTGGGTGCGACGGTGATGCTGCACTGCTGCCCGATGACTGGGAGCTCGATGGCCTTGAGCGCAAAATCGACGGCTGTTGGGCCGGCCGGCAACGAGAAGATGAAGCCGGGTGCTGCGAGGTTCTGATCCGACGCGGGACCACCCGAGGTAGAGGGTGCCGGTGCCGACGGTGTCGGTCCCGGGCGGGCACACCGGGGTCACCCCACTGCCCTCGATCGTGGTAGCGGGGGCGGTGTCCACGACGACATTGGTGGGGGTAGTGGCCCCGGGCAGCGTTGCGGTGTCAAGTGGTACACCGCTGTCTTGCGTCGCAGGGGAGTTCGCCGGTGTCTCTGGGGGTTGTCGCGTGTGGCGACGATCACAGAGAGGCCGCCGATCAGCGCGGCATTTGAAGGTGGCGCAGCCCGCGCCGCAGGTGTGACCGAACTGCGACGGCTGGCGTGCCGGTGACCCGGCCGACCTCAATCGGGGTCCAGCCATAGACGTGCACCATTAACCGGCAAGGCGTTGCTGGTCCGTCAGTTGGCGGAGTGCATCGGCGAGGTCGACGTCGATCGACGATGCCGAGTCCGTTCTGCTGGTCGGTTCAGGCGGAAGGGTCACAGGCCGCCTGCGGCTGATCGCTCGGCGCGCCTGGGTCTGGGCGACCCTGTACAGATAGCCGGCCGGGTTGGACATTCCGCGCAGACGATCCCAGTGTTCCCACGCCCACGCCAGTGCGAAGTCCGTTGATTCGCAACCGATGTCGACGCCGTACTGGGAGGTCATCACCTTCCGCAGTCGTTGGCCGTCGGCGCGCACGAACTCGTCGAACGCACGCTCCACCTGGTCCGGTTCCACAGTCACGTCCAAGAAAGCATCGGCACACACCCAGCGTTGCACCTGATACAAAGGTCTGTGACGTAACGAGCTCCTCGCATCCCGCGAAACCCGGCCACGCGAATCCACTTCAAGTAGCCGGACGGCACTGCGGACTCCAGGTCAATCCAACTCATGATCGTCGGGTTGGTCCCGAAGCGGTCAAGTCAGCGGCGGCATGCCGGTCGCCAGCAACCGGCGCGACTGCCGACAATGATCCAGTGTGGGCGAGGACGAATTGCGCCACTGCTGTCGTCTGGCGGCACGACAAGTTTATGATTAGGCCCGAGTCGCGTGAATCCGTCTGCGGTGGTGTCTTCGCTATGAGATGACACTCATGAATCCTTTCTCCATCACCGATCCGGATCCCGATCCCGACCAGGAACTGACTGACCGTGCGTGGCGGACGTATGGCCCACCGGCGCTGCGATTCGCGACCGTGCTCGTCGGCCCCGACGATGCCCACGACATTGCGACGAGCGCGTTCTTACGAGTGACGAACTCCACCGGATGGGTCGGCCTCGATCAGCCGCAGAGTTACCTGTTCCGCGCGGTCAGCAGCGAAGCGCACAACCATCAGCGACAACGGTCTCGACGATGGCGTCGCGATCTGCACGCGATCACCGCTCACGACGCCATCGACAGCCCTGTCGACGTCGACGTCATCCGGGCCCTGAGCAAGCTGACCATCGCACAACGCTCAGTGGTGTTCCTCACCTACTGGACCGACATGACCGAAGCCGCCGTCGCTGACACCCTCGGCCTGTCGGCCGGCACCGTTCACGCGCTGCCAGCGGAGAGTGGCTCGACGACAGCCAGCTCATCATCAATCCCCTCCCCGACCCGACCTGGGTCCGCCTCGGCCACCAAGACCCCGAGACACTCACCAGTGACAGCTACCTGATCGGCTCGGCAACCGAACGGGATGCGCCGTCGTTCCTCGTCGACGTCTACACCAACACGAACGGCACGGACATCTGGTCAGTGATGGACAAGCGGCACAACAGCACCGAGATCGACCTGCGCGGCACGACCGCTTACCTCGACGACACCGACGACAACAACCCATTCCTCGTCTGGCAGGAACGACCCGGGATCATCATCCGAATCCAGAACAACGGAGGCACTGTCGATGCCATCGTCGCCTTCGCCGAAAGCTTGACTCCCCTGAACGCCGACGGACGAGCGGCCTTCCTCGCAACCGCCCAGACACCACCGCCGCCACCCCCCACACCCAGCGAAGGCATCGCCACCACCACAATCCCCAATCCCGGGAACTGAGTCGTCGGCGAGGTTCTCTGCCCATTCGATCCTACGACGGCCTCGACCCGCTCACCGGAAGAGAACGCCGACGATGGCACCCCGTCGGCCACGACCGTCACGAAGCCGAAGGATTTACACCTTCGGCCGTGCTTGCTCAAGAGCGGACCATCGCGCGCGACGTAACGTTGCGACACGCACGCCCACGGAAGCACTGCCGGTCCGTGCGCGTCGCAGCCGGGTTCTTCTCGTTCGTCACACGTTTCGTCACACGGCGACGATGTTCTGTGCGTTCTCGGCTCGGTGGTCGGGCCTCCGTGACAGAAAGGAATCAGATCATGCCGATGTTCATCGACGTACACACCATCGAGGGGGGTGTTTCGGTCACCGACGTTGCCGCAGCCCACCAAGCTGACCTTGCGATTCAGGGCAGGCACGATGTGAACTACATGCGCTACTGGGTCGACGAGGAGGCGGGGAAGATCTTCTGCCTCGTGGAGGCGCCCGACGCCGAGGCGGCGCACCGTGTCCACAGGGAGGCTCACGGCCTCGTCGCCGGTGAGATCTATCAAGTCAGTGAGCACACGTGAGTGTCACCGTTGACGGACTGGTGGCTGCGGCAGAGCGGGAGTGGCTCGGTAACTGGACCGACGGTCCGACTGAGCCACTCGGTGCCGGTCTGCCGCTGGGCTCGACCGCACCAGACCTCGCCATGCTCGACGAGACCGGGGCCACGCGCCAGCTGTCGGAATTCTGGGCCGACGGTCCGGCGCTGATCATGTTCTGGCGACACTTCGGCTGCGGTTGTGGCGTCGCTCGTGCAGCGTTGCTTCGCCAGGAGCTCGAGATGTATAGGGCGGCCGGTTGTGGTCGCTCAAGGAGAGCCCGAACGTGCGTTGGTATACCGGGCGAAGTACGACCTGCCGTGCTCGATCCTGTGCGATCCGGACCATGATGCGTACCGCGCGTTCGGCATCGGGCATTGGCCGGTCGAGCGGATCCTGTACGACGCACCGGCCGACTTCTGGAGCCACGCACATGACATCGGCGTGGCGTGCCGGGCCGGCCGTCGTGCTGAGGGTCGGCCGCTCGTCGACGATCCTTGGCGTCAGGTGATCGAGTTCGTCGTCGGCACCAACGGCAAAATCCGCTTGTCGTACTCGTACCAGCACTGCGAGGACTTCCCCCGGGCTTCGGTGCTCACGACTGCTGCGCACTTAAGCTGACGGACCATGTCGACGAACGGCGAGGCTGATGAGACGATACAGATCGCATGAGCCTCGTCATCCACCTCCTCGGTCGACCGCGTGTCGAGTCGGCCAGCGGTGAGCCCTACCGGTTCCGCAGCCGTAAGAGCTGGGCCCTGTTCGCGTACATGCTTCTCGCCGAGCGGCCACCCAGCCGTGCCCAGCTCGCCGGGCTGCTCTTCGCCGAGGCCGACGACCCGCTCGGTGCTCTGCGCTGGAGTCTCGCCGAGATTCGTCGCGTGGTTGCTGAAGGCGGGTCGATCGACGGCGACCCGGTCGTACTCACGCTGCCGCCCCGCACCGTTGTCGACGTCGAGGTCGTGGTGCACGGTACATGGGGTTCGGCCGTGGCGATGCCAGGCCTCGGCGCCCCCCTACTGGACGGCGGCGGCGTACGAAGCAGCGCAGGTTTCGACTCGTGGTTGCTCGCAGCGCAGCGACGAGTCGCTGCAGCATCGGAAGCGATCCTGCACGAAGCTGCGCTGGCGACCATGGCGCGAGGCGACTTTGCCGGTGCAATCAAGCATGCGGCACGCGCAGCCGAGATGAGCCCATACGACGAAAACAACCACGCGTTGCTCATCCGGCTGTATCGGCTGGCCGGCGACGACTCGGCGGCTGAGGCGCAATTTGCGACCTGCACAGACATGCTGCACCGCGACCTCGACGCCACCCCCGGACCTGTGGTGCACCAAGCGATGAGAGAGACAGTTCATGGCAAGGTGCCACACATGTCAGACATCGCGTCGATCGACGCGATTGTCGAGGCCGGCGCTGCTGCTGTTTCTGCAGGTGCGGTCGATGCCGGCGTCCACTCGCTCCGTAACGCCGTCCGCCTCGCTGATGCTTCCGGTGCGCCCAGCCTTCGTGTGCGATCGCGATTAGTCCTCGCCGAGGCATTAGTGCACTCCATCGGCGGCCTCGACGAGGAAGGCCTCGCGCATTTGCACGAAGCCGACAAGATCGCATTCGCGAACGGCGACACCAAGTCGGTGGCCCACGCTCGATCCGAGATCGGGTACGTCGATTTCCTCCGTGCCCGCTACGACCGCGCCGAGTTCTGGCTCGGTCAGGCGCTGAACCTCGCCGCTGGTTCACCGTCAGCGGTAGCGAAAGCCCTGACCTACCTCGCCTCGGTCGCCAGCGACCGTGGTGACTACCGCCGCGCGATCGAACTCTTCGCGGATGCTCAGCGCCATGCGCAGCAGGCCGGTGACCTCCGCCGCGAGGCGTACGTATTGTCGATGCTGGGCCGCGTGTCGTTGCTCCGCGGCGAGTTGGCCACTGCTACGGAACAACTCGAGGCGTCGATAGTGCTCGCTGAGCGTGACCACTGGCTTGCGATCCTGCCATGGCCCCAGGCGCTGTTGGGCGAGACCCGCCTTCTAGCTGGCGAGACAGCCAACGGCGCTGCGATGCTCGAGCAGGCGTTCGCACGGGCGCGCCAGCTCGGCGACCCCTGCTGGGAAGGTATTTCGGCGCGCGGAATCGCAATTGTGGCCGACATTCAGGGTCAACCAGGCCGCGCCTTCGAGGGACTCACCGATGCCCGCCAACGGTGTCGACGGTTGGCCGATCCGTACGTATGGCTCGACGCCTACATCCTTGACGCACAATGCGAAATCGGACGCCGACACAATCATCCCGATGTCGCAACGTGGGTAGACACCTTGCAGGACCTGGCGGCGCGGACAGGGATGAAAGAGATGACCTTGCGCTCGCTCCTCCACGGCGCGGCGCTTGGCAGAGAAGCAGATGCAACGGCCGCAACCTTGCTAGCGGCCGACCTCGACAACCCAATACTGAAGGCGTATCTGGTTCGCAGTTGAGCGACACCGACACGCTCGACGCGAACTCGAACGAGATGAAACCTTGAGTCGCGCGGGTTACACGCAGTGCTCATCCGATGGCTGCAAGGTGCGGGGAGAAAAGACTGCCGTGATGACACGTCTGTCGGGGTTCTCAGCATCCCGTTGGGCGCATGCCTTGCGATTCTTCTGCAGCACCAAGTCGGCTCAAGTCGTCGAGACCGGTTTCGACATAGGTGAGCTTCGACCGTGACCGCCAGTGTTCCGTCGTCGGAAAGTTGATGATCCAGCGCGGCCGGGAATGCGTTCTTGAACTGGTGAGCGATGCCCTTGCCCATCACGCCCACCATCTTGACCGTGTTGCGAGCGCGTCGTTTCCAGGCATTTCCATGAATGGCGGGGCAGGATTTGAACCTGCGACCTTCGGGATATGAGCGTCCGAACGGTTGCTGCTTTCCTGGTAGTGGGCTTTTCACCTGGTCAGAGCGCATTTCGTGTTGACCGCCGAGCGCTTCATCGATTGGTGTCTCGAGACGGCGGGGCCGACTGACCAGGTGACGACCCGAGATTCGGGCCAGATCCGAATCGCGACGTTCACCCCGCTGGCGTGCGACGTCGAGATGGCGCTGCGCAGCGCCCCCCGAGCCGCGACGGGATCGGATCGAAAGCGCTACTCGTCATGGACGAACCCCGATCACAGAATTTGGAGCCAGCAGATCCTGTCGTCCTTCGTCTTGAGGTACGCCTGCTGCTCGATGACGAAGTCGCCGTCGGGGCGTCTGGCCCGGAAGCGGTAGGCGACGTGGTCGACGGCCCCAACCATGCCGCGGTCGACCCTGAGGATCGCGATGATCGACCGCTCTGGTGGGAACCACTTGCCGAAGCTCACGTCGGGTGCCAGCAACGCCTTGAGGGCGACTGCATCCTGGGCTGCGATGGCGTTGGCGAAGCGCTCGCCGAGGTTGGTTGGCATCGTTGGCCTTTCCTGTCGATCGGTGCCGGGCCGGTCAGTAGCTGAATGTGGTAGCGCCATCGCCGATCCATTCCCAGAGTTGGACAGTTCCGCCGAGTCGGGCGTTGGAGACGAGCGTGGCCTCGTCGAGCCGCTTGGAGTTGAAGCAGACCGGGCAGACCAGCAGCACGCCGCCGGCGGTCCGGAGGCGCTGCATCAGGTCTTGGATGGACGGACAGCCCTCACACGCCACGCCGATCGCGAAGCCTTCGGTCGCGAGGCGGACCGCCTCCTTGGTCAGGAACATAAGGGTCTCCCGGCCGGCCTCGGCGGCACCAACCGCCACCAGTAGGGCGACCGTCACCTTCTCCGAATCCTCGAGGCCTGTGGTGAGGCTGATCGCCGCCCGGCTCATCGGGTCACCTGTGCAGTGGTCGGGTCGATGATGCTGCGGACCTCGTGCACCGAGTCGACCGGGAACCCACCACAGCGGCCGTGCTCACGGACGATCTCCTCGCTGGCGGCCAGGTAGACGCACGTGATCTTGTCGTCGGTGACGTAGCTCTGTACCCACTGGATGTCAGGTCCGAGGTCGCGGAGCACCTTGTTGGATTCGCCGGCGATAGCCGCGAGCCCAGCGGCGTCCATCTGGCCGGCCCCGGCAACGGTGCGCTCGATGAGGTACTTTGGCATGGTCAATCTCCGTTTCTGCGGCCACGACGGCCGCTCGGTGTTGACAGTAAGGAGCGGCCGACCGGCCGTCATGAGGTGTTCACCCCATGGCTCAGCTCGCCGGTCAGCGCATCGGGTACGATGCGGCCATGGGGGACTCGGGCATCCGCCTCTCAGACCTGCTGGTCTCGCTCTCCATGGCCACCGACCTCGGATTCGGGCAGCCGCCCGAGCACATGGTCCGCTCCGCGCGGATCGGCATGCGTCTGGGTGCCCGGTTGGGCCTGGACGCGAAGGACCTCGCCACGCTTTACGACGTCGGCATCCTGACCTACGTCGGTTGCCCGGTCTACGGGAACGAATCGGCGGTGCTGTTCGGTGACGACATCGACTTCCGGGCGCACGCCATCGAGGTCGACCTCGCCGGTTTCCCGGCCATGATGTTCATGCTGCGGCGGGCCGGGCACGGGACCTCGGCCTTCAACCGCGCCCGCCAGGCCGCCTCGCTAATGGCCAGCGGGGGCCGCCGGGTGGTGCAGCAGATGGCCAACCACTGCTCGGCTGCTGGCTCGCTCGCCACCCGCCTGGGGCTCAGCGAGGACGTGCCTGCCGGCATCGAGCAGGCCTATGCCAGATGGGATGGTCAAGGGGTTCCCGACGACCTGTCGGGCACCGACGTGTCCTTGGCGGCGCGGGTCTCGCACGTGGCCAAAGCCTGCGAGGTCTTCGAGCGCACCGCTGGCCTCGAAACGACGATCGATGTCGTCCGCTCGCGAAGCGGCACACATTTCGACCCCGCGATCGTCAAGCTGATGTCGACCGATCCCGAGTCGCTCTTCAAAGACCTCGATCACGACACGGTCGACGAGTTCCTCGCCGCCGAGCCCGCTGACCGGGGTTCGTTGACCGACGACTACCTTGACCGGGCACTGGAGGCGATCGGCGACTTCTGCGACCTTCGGTGCGCCTTCTTCGCCGGGCATGCCCGTGGCACGGCGGACCTGGTCCGAGGAGCCGCCCAGGTGATGAACTTGGCTTCAGGCGACGCGGACCTGGCCTATCGGGCCGCACTCGTCCACGACGTGGGCCGGTTCGGGGTTCCGGGTTCGGTGTGGGCGAAGCCTGGGCCGCTGACGGCCAACGAGCTGGAGCGGGTGCGTTTGCACGCCTACTACGTCGAGCACGTCTACTACAAGCTGGGCGTGTCGAACCGGACCGGCGCCGCAATGTACGCAATGCAGTACGGGATCGTCGGATCGGCCCCTCCCCGAGCGGTGTGACAGAGGCACCGCCAGACAAGCCGACCTCGTCGGCGGACGAGCGACCGGATAACAGTTCTTGGCGACCCTGCTCGTCGCCGCCGGCACACCAATCAAGGTCGTGTCCGAACGCTCGGCCACGCCCACCCCGGCTTCACGATGGCCACCTACCAACACCTCATCCCCGGGATGAACGCCACGGCCGCACTCGACTTCGCCAACATTCGCCACAGCAACGCCCGACGATGGGAGGTAGACGTCTACCGGATCACGCTTGCGAACAACCAGGTCACTGCCCTGCTACCTGCGGAGCCGGTAGACGACCCGTAGATAACCTCGCCACCCGAAAACGAGAAATGCCCGGAAACTCCTTGTTTCCGGGCATGTCATTTGGTGGCGGGGGCCTGAGCTGCGCGTTGACTGCAACCCTGATGTAGCGATGATGGCCGGCCGCGTCTATGAGTTATACTTCTTGGTATGACTCACCGCGTCGGCGCCAAAGGGCAGGTCGTCATCCCCAAGGAGCTGCGAGACCAGCTCGGCATCGAACCAGGCGACGAGGTCAACTTCTGGCTCCACGATGACCACGTCGCCGTCCGCCCCGCCGAACACCGTCGGCCGCTCCGGGGGCGGTTCCGCGGCTCCTCGCTGACCCACGAGCTTGAGCGTGAACGGGCCGCTGACCAGGCCCGCGAAGCAGCCCCGTGACCGTCGTCCTCGACTCGTGGGCGGTCCTCCGCTACCTGGAGGACGCCAGCCCCGCGGCCGAGGCCGTCAGTGACCTGCTCGGCCGGGAGATGCCACTGATGTCGTGGATCAATCTCGGTGAGGTCCACTACGTCCTGCGACGGCTCGTCGGCGAGGACGCCGCGGCCGAGACAGTTCGGGACCTGCGAGACGTGATCGACGCTCGACTCCCTGACGAGCGGCTTGTCATCGACGCCGCCCGGATCAAAGCCGATCACCCGATGGCCTACGCCGATGCCTGCGCGGCCGCGCTCACCGTCGCCGGCGACGCCACCCTCTGGACCGGCGACCCCGAACTCCTCGTCGACGGATCGTCGTGGCGCTGGCGGGACCTCCGGTCCTAGAGGCACGGCACGATCGACGAGAGTGACAACGCCCGACGATCACGACCGGTCGAGCCAAGGCTTCAGGCTGTCGGTCGTCCAGGTCGAGACACTGGTGACGATTGACTGGCCGCTTCGCCGCTGGCACTCGTGGGCGCTCTTGTGCATCGGCAGGGCGATTGCGCATTGACAAGGTCGATGACACGCGCAGCTTGCACGTGCGACCGGAGTCGACGGCTGGCCCGCCTGGAAGCGCGAGCGGGGGGCGTGAGCCGCCATCTCCCGCTCGACGCTTCACTACATCAGCCGGCGCGCATGCTGACGATGTCGCCGGTGTGCAATGCCTTGCCGCCGATGCCCCACCCGCCGCTGGCGACCTCTTCGATGGTCACCCACGTCACGGGCCGCATCGACTCGCCCTCGACGCTCACCATCGCGTCGGTCAGCTTCTCGATGATGGCTTCCTTCTCGGCGGCGTCGAAGACACCTTCGATGAGCTTCACTTGGATCAGAGGCATTTCATCTCCTGTCGGTTGTTGGGTGCGCGTGAACGTCATCGCGTGGCGATGAGGTGGCGATCGAGGAAGTCGGCCATCGCTTGCGGGACCGGCTCGGGCTGTTGGATGTGGAGCAGGTGGCCGACGCCGGCGATCGTGCGCTCCTCGACATCGGGCACCGACGTGCGTAGGAACGCTGCGATCTCGACCCACAGCGGCTGCGTGTCGCTGCCGAGCACGGACAGCACGGGGCACTCGATGGCAGCGGCGTGCTCGGGTCCGAAGGTCCACTCACCCAGCGCGGGCAGCTCGACGCCGAAGAACGTGTCGACGTCCTTGACCGCTTGCTCGACCGACCCCGGCATGCGGTCGCAGAGCAGGCTTTGCGCGGTCGTCCAGTCGAGTCCGCTCACCGCGCTCAGAAACATCGCGATGGCCTCTTCGTGCTCGCCTCTGCCGTAGGCCTCGAACACGGGGGTGGCAGCCTCGAGGAACGCCGGGCCGCTGGGCACCGAGAAGAGCGAGAGCTCGAGGAGCGTCAGGGTGGCGACGCGAGCCGGCTCGTCGAGGGCGAGCTGCGCCGCGACGGCTGCGCCGCTGGAGTGGCCGGCGACGTGGGCGCGGGCGATGCCGAGGCGATCGAGCAGCGCCGCGGCGTCCGCCGCATGATCGCTGCCGCTCACGGGACCCTCCGTGTGCGTGCTGCCGACCCAGCCGCGCTTGTGATAGCGGATCAGCTGGTAGCCCGCGCTGAGTGACAGCTCCGCCACCAGCGGCAGGAACCCGTCGGCGAGCACCGGGCTGATGAGCAGCACCGGCTTGCCTGATCCGGTCACCTCGAACTCAGCCGAACCCGTGCCGGCGGCAACGGCCAGGCGCACTGGTCTCGCCCGTCGGCCCGGCTGACCAACGAGACTTCGACACCCAGGCCACGAGCGGTGCCCAGCACCTCGCAAACTCGGACGGGCGCGCGGCGACGCTCTCCGGGCGGAGGCCCGGCCGCCACCGCGGCGCCTGCCTACGGGTTTCGAGGGAGCCCTGGAGTTCGGCAGAAACGTGCTGCGCTTCCCATCGGGGACCCGCGGGCTGAGCGCGAAGTGGCGGTGCACACCTTTGGTGCCTATCTGTGGCCGACGCCGCCAACCCGGCCCGGGGGTGGACGGCCGTGGTGATCGCCGAGCCCCAGCGGGCCTTCTCGGGCGGACAGTTCCAGCTTGTGTTCCCGCAGCTCACTCACTACGGGATCGAGCTGTGGGTGCCCGAGCTCGGCGGTCGGATCGACCCCGACAGCGAGGGCCACGAGATGCTGATGGGCCTCTTCGGCGGGCTTTCCAAGGCCGAGCGGCGCCGCCTGCAGATCCGGACCCGCAACGCCATGCTCGCCCATGGAGCCGCCGGCCGGTGGCTCGGCGGACGACCGAACTACGGCTACCGGCTCGTCGACACCGACCTCCCCCATCCACAACGTCAGAAGGCCGCCGCCGGGATCAAGCTCTGGGTCCTCGAACCGGACCCCGAGACGGCCCCGGTGGTGCGACGCATCTTCGAGATGTGCGACGCCGGGACCGGATACCGCACGATCGCGAACGTCCTCGAACGCGAGGGCCTCCCCAGCCCTGGTGAGGTCGGCCCGAACCGGCATCCGCGATCGGCCGGCGTGTGGGGCGGCTTCGCGGTGCGGGCGATCCTGACCAACCCTCGCTACCTCGACCACCAGGTAGTCGGTCGGCAACGCCGACGGGACGAGCTGCTCGACCCGATGGACCCAGCCTCTGGGACCACGAGCCGGCAGCGGTGGCAGCCGACCGGGAACTGGGTCACCTCCGACGAACTGGCCTGGCCGGCCCTCGTCGACGAGGACCTGTGGGAGCGGGTCAACGCCCGCATCACCAACAACCGGGGACCACATCGGCGCCGGCCGCGCGCCGAACCTGGCGTGTACCTCCTGGCCGGGCTGGTGCGCTGCTCGGTCTGCGGACGCTCGATGCACGGCGCCACCCTCAAGGGCAAGCCCTACTACCGGTGCAACAGCCAACGCCCCGACTACGCCGAGAGCGGTCACCCGCGCACCACCGCCATCCGCGAGGAGCGCATCCTCGCCGCCATCCGCGCCGGGATGGATCCCGACCTCGCCACATCGACCACCAAGCAGATCCAGCGCGAGCTCACGGCCGCTCAAGACACCATCGCCACCTGGGAGCACGAGCACCAGCACGCCCAGCCCCTCAGCGCCGAGGACATCCACCAGGCGCTCGAGCACGCCAGCGACCTCGCCGGACTCCTGGCCGAGGCCGAGCGCGAAGCGAGGGCCCGGCTGTACCGGACCCTCGATCTCGTGCTGAACCTCGATCCTGTCGGAGACCCTCCGACCCTGGACGTACGGCTGCAGCTATGTGGTGGCGGGGGCAGGATTTGAACCTGCGACCTTCGGGTTATTAGCCGTAAAACTGTGCTGTCACCCGGTGATGCCCTGTGTCGTTTAGTGCCATCTAGTAGGTCTTTCGCGACTTTGGAATGTCATCTGGTGGCTGTGGATAACGCCCTGTGTCACGTGGTCCGTTAGAAGTTCCGTTAGAAGTTCTGCCTAGACGGCCGATCTGCCTGCTGCAGACAAGTCGGGCTTTCAGACAGATCGCACGTCGTCACTCGTCATCGTCGTAGAGGAGCGGCTCGCCCGTCCGCATCGCCGTGATCGCGTCGCGGATCATGCGGTTCCAGTCCATCCACCAGAACTTCTGGCCGGCGTCCAGCTCCGCGCCCCAGCCCACAAGGGTCTGCTTGACGGCAGCCTCGATCTGCGCTTGGCTTGGTGCGCTCTGCTCGGACGACATGACGTCAACATACGAGAGCGCCGCGGTCCGCAAGGGCTGCATTTCGATGCTCCAGTCGCCGAGCGCCTGTCATCGGGTGCGCTTCGGCAGGGCTGTCCGTTCGTACATCCCGGTCTCCTCCGCGATCTCGACCATTCGGTCGAGCGCTCTTCGGCGTTCCAGCGGGCGATGCTCCTCGTCGCTGGTGGCCGGGTGACGTGGCTGCTGTGGCCCGGCGAGGTCAGACCAAGCCTCGTCGTTGTCCGCGGGTCCCATGAGCAACGAACGTAGTGGCCTGTCCGGTCGGCCGATCGCTCGATTTCGAGCCGCCCGGCTCAGTGCAGGAAACGTTGCATTCCCACGGGATTGTCCAACGGTTAGAGTACAAGCGTTACTTAGAGAGATGCGAGGTAACGGTTGTGGCAACGCTGATCAGAAGCCGCTGGACCTCCTCGTTCGAGGGAATGAGTCGACGCGACCGCCAGGGTTGCGAGTATGACGCCTACCTCCCCGACCCGCTCACCGGATGGGAGCTCGTCCTGCCGGCCGATCTCGCCGCTGACCTCAGCGACGCGGAAGCAGCGATTCGCAGGCTGAACGCGACCGGAACGTCGCATGTCAGCCTCGAAGGGCTGGCGCGGTTCTTGCTGCGCGCCGAGTCGGTCGCCTCGTCGAAGATCGAGGGACTGGAGGCAGGGCCACGTCGCTTGCTCGACGCAGAGGTCGTGCTTGCTCAGGGTGGCGACGCAGCCGATCGGATCGCAGTCGAGGTGCTCGCCAACGTCGCAGCCATGGAGGCCGCAGTCGAGTTGGGCTCGTCGACCGACACGATCACCCTCGACGACCTGCTCGGTATCCACCGGACCTTGATGGAACGATCTTCGATGCCGCACATCGGCGGTGTGGTCCGCACAACGCAGAACTGGATCGGCGGCAGCAGCTACAACCCGTGCTCCGCAGCCTTCGTCACACCGCCACCGGACACCGTCGACGCCTTGCTCCACGACCTCCTCGACTACGTCAACGGCGATGACCATCCCGCCCTCGTGCAAGCGGCCATCGCTCACGCCCAGTTCGAGACGATCCACCCGTTCGCCGACGGCAACGGCCGCACCGGCCGCGCGCTCCTCCATGTCATCCTCCGCCGCCGGGGCCTCGCACCGCGCTTCGTGCCGCCGATCAGTCTCGTGCTCGCCACC
>JANYDH010000189.1 GCA_025359865.1 Actinomycetes bacterium
ATCGTCACCTTCGTCACAGGCCTAGTGCCGAGCGTCGGCTGGATGTTGCGCCGATACACCAACTCGTAGCCGCGGACGGTGTTTGGCGAGCGGCCCTTGCGCTGCAGCTCGACGATCCAGTCAGCGAACAAATCGTCGACCGTCGCCCGCGACCCGGTGTGCCGGCCCTTGGTCACCTCGACGATGAGCTCTGCTCGCGCCTTCTTGGCATCGCGTAGATTCCCGCGAAAGGTACGGCTGACCTGACGTGGCTTGCCAGTGACCGGATCACGGCCGGCCTGGACCACGACCTCCCAGACGTCGGGCGCTCGCTCCCGCATCCCTGGAGCACTTCGCAGCTTGGCCATGCGACAAACGTACGTCAAAAACTTGGATTTGTCTTGGAATTCCTGGATTGGGGTCTCAGGCAACTGCCGGAAACTGCGAATCATCCCAGCTAGACCTATGTGGGGCGGGTGGGTATCGAACCCACGACCGAGGGATTATGAGTCCCCTGCTCTCACCACTGAGCTACCGCCCCGAACTGCATCTTGCATGATGTGCTGAATATGCGAACGGCCCGCACGAGGCGGGCCGTCCACAACTTGCTCCGAGAGCAGGGCTCGAACCTGCGACCCGCTGATTAACAGTCAGCTGCTCTGCCAACTGAGCTACCTCGGAAGGCAGACGAGACGTTAGCGGCTCGGACCCCGCTGCCACCACCTCGTTACCGGGGGTTCACTCGGCCTCTAAGAACTCCTTCAGTTTTTGGCTGCGCATCGGATGACGCAGCTTGGCCAAGGTCTTTGCCTCGATCTGGCGGATGCGCTCACGAGTGACGCCGAACTCACGGCCGACATCTTCGAGCGTCTTGGCCTGACCATCGTCGAGCCCGAACCTCATCCGGACGATCTCTTGCTCTCGTTCCGACAGCTCTCCAAGTGCCTGCTCGACGGCCTCGACGAGCATCGTCTTGGTCGCCACATCGGCTGGTGCGTCGACGGAGAGATCCTCGATGAAGTCGGCCAGGCTGCTGTCGTCTTCCTCACCGAGTGGTGAATCGAGTGACAATGGGTCTTGGCTAATGCGCAGGATCTCTCGGACGCGATCGGGCGGCAGCCCAACACGTTCGGTCAACTCATCGAGCGTTGGCTCACGCTCCAACTGTTGGTGCATCTGACGCTGTGTGCGCAGCACCCGGTTCATGCTTTCGACCATGTGTACCGGAATGCGAATGGTGCGAGCCTGATCCGCGATGGAACGAGTGATCGCCTGCCGGATCCACCATGTTGCGTACGTAGAAAACTTGAAACCCTTGGTGTAGTCGAACTTGTCGACCGCTCGCATCAAGCCGAGGTTGCCCTCTTGGATGAGATCGAGGAACTGCATGCCACGCAACGTGTATCGCTTGGCAATGCTGACCACGAGCCGCAGGTTGGCCTGGATAAGTTCGCTCTTGGCGCGTTGACCGGCAGTGACCGAGCGCATGAGGCGGCGCTGTTCGATGGGATCAAGGTCGGGGCGATCCAACTCGGCCGCGGCAATGTTGCCTTCGTCGATCGCTTGCGCAAGTTGGCGTTCATCGTGTGCGGAAAGCAATTCCACACGGCCGATCTCCTTGAGGTACATCCGCACCGTGTCGGAGGTGCCTCCGGTATCGACGCCACGCTCCCCCGCGCGTCCCAGGCGACCCCGCCTACGCCGATCAAGCAGGCCCTCCGCGTCTTCGACCTGCTGATCCAATTCATCGGCCGTGAGAGCAGCTCCGTGCGCGCCGACGCCGACCGCGGCGTCGAGTCGCCCAGGCGGCGTGTCATCAGCCTGATCGTCGATTGGGTCGTCGATTGCATCATCGAGTATGTCGTCGAGTGCGTCATCGATGCGGATCTGATGAGATTCGAGTTCGGCATGCATGGCCACCAACACGTCGCCGTTCAACTCGACTCGCTTCAATACCAGCGCAATCTCGTCGGCATGGAGGACCCCTCGTGCGCGACCGCGCCGAACCAGGGCCTCCCATTCGATCGGATCAACTCCTTCGATCGGGAACATGCCCCCTGAGACCTGCACACCCCCGTCGGTCACTCACGCTCCTCATTGTGTCGGTCGAGCCACCCTAGCAACACCTCTGCCGCGTCAACGGCTGTGGCGGGATCGTCGAGCGCCTCGAGTTGCAAGCGAGCATCGATATCGACGCGGATCGCGTCCGGGTCGGTGACGCGCACACGCCGTGCGAGTTCACGTCGAACGGCCGCAGCGATGAGGTTGCAGGCCTCCGGAAAAGGGTCTGCATCAAAATCGGCAACAGCAGCACGTTCGAGCATCTCGCGGGCCTCCGGGTCGGCGAGTTCGATCGCAACCGGGATCGAGCCATTGGCTTGCGCTATGGCGAGGAACGCCCGGCGTGCCACCTCGTCGACAAAGAGCGGCTCGATCAACCACGCTGCGATGGCATCCCAGCGCTGCAACAGCAGCGCCACGGCGACGTACTCGGCGTTCTCGGACGACCCAACATGGCGCCGCTGCGCCACCCTGATCACGGGGCGCGAACCCCCTCGCTGAGCGACGGCCATCAGATCATTGACCGGTAGTCCAACCCGCAGCGCTACCTCTCCGGCGTACAACTTGCGGACGTCGACGTTGGGATGCTCGTTGACCACTGCCATCGCATCCTGTGCGGCTCGGGCCTTGTCCTCCGGTGTGCGCAACGCACGTCCGGCCCACACCCGCTGGAGCCGAAAGCCGAGAAACGGAAGTGCGTCGTCAACAGCGACGCGCAGCGCACCGGGGTCGCTCACACTGATCTCGCCAGGGTCTTTCCCATCGGGGAACCGGGCGACGCTGACCTGTACCTGATACTTGTCCTCCCACTCGTAGAACTTGGCGGCGGCACCTTGACCAGCGCTGTCGGCATCGAAGGCCAGCACCACCCGGTTGGCGAAACGCTTCATCATTCGGACGTGTTCTTCGGTCAGGGCTGTTCCGCACGTGGCCACGGCTCGCTTAAGACCGGCACGATGAAATCCGATCACATCGGTATAGCCCTCACACACGATGATCTGGTCGGATGCGACCACGTCGGCTTTTGCCCAGTTCAATCCGTACAGCGTCTTCGACTTCGCGTAGATGGGTGTCTCAGACGAGTTCTTGTACTTCGCCGGATCGCTGGACCCCGGCAACACCCGGCCACCGAAGGCAACCGGATCGCCAGTGTCGTTGTAGATCGGGAACATCACCCGAGCCCGAAACGCGTCTTGAACACGGTTGGCCTTGTTCGTAAAGGCAAGGCCGATCTCGCGCATGATGTCGACCGAAATCCCGAGATCACGACTCATTGCATCCCAGTCGTCGGGTGCCCATCCAAGCCGGAACGCCCTGGCCGTGTCACCGGCCAGACCGCGTTGGCGAAGGTAGTCACGTGCCGGGCGCGCGTCGGCGGAGTGGAGCAGACGCTCGTGGTACCAATCAACCGCGCGGCCCATCGCCTCGATCTGCTTCTTACGGTGCAGGCGGTCGCGCCCTTCGCCACCTGTGGTGTAACGCAGTTGGATGCCGGCCTTGGCGGCTAGGTGCTCGACGGCCGCGACAAAATCGACGTGTTCGATCTCCTGGATGAACTTGAAGACGTCACCCGAAGCCTGGCATCCGAAACAGTGATAGCGGCCGGTCTCGTCACGCACGTTGAACGACGGCGTAGCCTCGCCATGGAACGGGCACAATCCCTTCCAGCTCCGCCCGACACGTTTGAGTGCGACGTACTGTTGGATGACATCGGCGATGGAGACGGTCTCCCGCAGACGCTCGAGATCCTCGTCGACGATGGCCACCAGGCAGAGAGTACCGCGCCGCGCCTAACGTTCCTGAGGTGGCGGCGGCACTTCAGGCGTGTCGCTCGGGGGTTCGGACAGATCCGAACCTCGCGTTCGCTGTAGCGAGAATGCAACGGAAGCCGCTAGTACGAGGGCGATCACCAGCAACGACACGGTCGTGTCAATGTGGTACCAGCGACTGATGATCATCTTGGTGCCGACGAACGCCAGGATGACCGCAAGGCCCTGCTGCAACGCGCTGAACCTCGCGTGCATATCGGCAAGCAGGAAATACAGCGATCGCAGGCCCATGATCGCGAACGCGTTCGAAGTGAACACGATGAACTGCTCTTTACTCACCGCCAATACTGCGGGAACCGAATCGACAGCGAACAACACATCGGTGGCCTCGACCATGAGTAACACTGCAAACAACGGGGTCGCCCACCGGCGCCCATCGATGCTCGTGAACAGTTTCTGGCCGTCAAGCTCGTCGGTGGTCGGCACCACGCGGCGGATCCACCGGTAGAAACGGCCCTGGGTCGGATCGCTGTCTTCGTCGCCATTCGAAAGCAGCTTGGCAGAGGTGTACAGCAGGAATGCACCGAAAACGAACAACGTCGCCTCGAACCGTTGAACGAGGGCAACACCCGCAAAGATGAACCCGCCACGGAGCACGAGTGCACCGAACACACCCCAGAACAGCACCCGATGCTGGTATTTCGGCGGCACTTTGAAGTAGGTCAGAATCAACGCCCACACGAAGACGTTGTCGATCGACAGGCTGTACTCGATCAGCCAGCCAGAGAACCACTCTCCACCGGCGGCACCGCCGAAACCGACGAGCACAATCAGTCCGAATGCAACGCCAACCAGCGCCCAGGCGACCGT
The DNA here is from genome assembly GCA_025359865.1 of Actinomycetes bacterium. GTDB lineage: Bacteria > Actinomycetota > Acidimicrobiia > Acidimicrobiales > Ilumatobacteraceae > VFMC01. The sequence goes on from JANYDH010000189.1 coordinate 4,680, forward strand.
CTCGATCGCCGCCCGTTTCGCCGATGGTGCATGGGGGCGACGGTGCAGTACGAGAATGTCAACCAACAACAGCGCGAAAATCGCCCCGAGCGCGGCCAGCCACATCCACGATTTGATGTCGAGGTCAACGAAACCTGTGCCTCGACCGATCAACGTGAACATGGAGGCTCGCCGTGGCACGGCCTCAACTGCGACCGAAACCGAAACCGCTGGAGCCGCCACCACTCGTTGGTACGAAGCTGAGGATCCAGCTCTGCAACTCGGACGGATTGCGCGTTTGGGTCCAGACCCGACCCGGCCCGGTGAAGTCGAACACCAAACCTTCGCCACTCTTGAAGCTCTGCACCAGGCCACCGCCGCTGGCCTTGCGGATGATCATCTGCACACCCTCGTCATACGCCACCATGTGGCCTGTATCGACGGTGATGCTCTGCCCAGCCTCGAGGTTCCACGCTTCGAGCGCACCGTAGCAACCGAATATGACCTTGCCTTGGCCATCGGCACGAAGGATGAAACCCCCCTCGCCGCCGAACATGTTCTTGAAGCCACCCCACTGAGTATCGATCGATACGTTGACGTCGTTGGCCATCCATGAACCCTTTTGGATGAACAATGCCCGACCGGGTGCGATGTCGAGCATCGTCACGTCGCCAGGAAGTCGCGCGGCCACGTCTACAAAGCCACCTTGAGCGGGCGCCGTGTAGGTGCTGACGAAAAAACTCTCGCCTCCGAGTGCTGCACGCTTGAGCGACTTCATGATGCCGCCCTCGGCCTTGGCCTGAAGCGTGACGCCGGGTGACATCATCATCATTGCGCCACCCTCGACCCGCACCGGCTCGTTGGGAGCGAGCGTAAGACGGGCAACACCAAAGGCCGGGCCTTGGCGAACTGTGACTTCCATATTGGTTCCTCCTGTGTCGGGGTGGATTACTTGGTGTCGGTCCTGGACTTGCCGGTCGAGTGGCTGATGACCGCTTGCGCAGCAGCGAGGCGGGCAATCGGCACACGGAACGGGCTGCAACTGACGTAGTCGAGGCCTGCCTCGTAGAACAGGTTGATGCTCTCCGGATCGCCGCCATGCTCGCCGCACACACCCAGCTTGAGACCGGGTTTGGTCGCACGGCCGCGTTGCGCTCCTAACTTCACCAATTCGCCGACGCCGCCGACATCGATGGTTTCGAACGGGTTGCGTGGGAGAAGACCCTGCTCAAGGTACGCAGGCATCATTCGGCTCTCGACGTCGTCGCGGCTGAAGCCGAACGTCATCTGGGTAAGGTCGTTCGTACCGAAGCTGAAGAAGTCGGCCTCTTCGGCGATCTCATCGGCACGAATCGCTGCACGTGGCGTCTCGATCATGGTCCCGATGGTGACGTTCGGCTTCTTCTTGAGACCCTTGACCGCAAGGTCGATCTCCGTTTGCACCCATCCCCGCGCGAGCGCGAGTTCCTCACGGGTAACCGTGAGGGGGATCATCACTTCGACGATCGGCTTCTTGCCCTTCGCTCGCAACGTCGCGGCTGCAGCCATGAGCGCCTTCACTTGCATCGCATAGAGGCCGGGCTTGACGACCCCAAGGCGCACGCCGCGGGTTCCGATCATCGGGTTGTGTTCGGCCCACTCTTCTGCAGCTTTCAACTCGGCCAGCTCACGCTTTGTGAGCCCAGTCTTGGCCTCTTTGACCCGAAGTTCTTGCACGGACGGGAGGAACTCGTGGAGCGGCGGGTCGAGCAGCCGAACGGTGACCGGCAGCCCATCCATCGCTTCGAGGATCTCTTCGAAGTCGGCCTGTTGCACCTTGCGCAGGTTTTCGAGCGCAGCTGCCTCTTCCGCCTCGGTATTCGCCAGGATCATCTCGCGCACAACCGGCAGGCGGTCTGGGGCGAGGAACATGTGCTCGGTACGGCACAGCCCGATGCCCTCGGCGCCGAGGTTGCGGGCGTTGGTGGCATCTTCGCCGGTGTCTGCGTTGGCGCGCACGCCGAGCTTGCCCTTGCGGACGACGTCGGCCCACTTGAGGATGATGTCGAACTCGGCAGGCGGTTTGGCCGCCTCGAGCTTCATTTCACCGAGGATCACCTCGCCGGTGGTTCCGTCGAGGCTGATGATGTCGCCCTCGTTGACGACGACGGTGCCGACGGTGAACTTCTTACCGTCGATCTTGACCGATTCGGCACCGACGATTGCAGGTGTTCCCCAGCCGCGTGCGACCACGGCAGCATGGCTGACGAGTCCACCTCGCGCGGTGAGGATTCCCTGGCTGACCATCATCCCGTGGACATCTTCCGGGCTGGTCTCGCTGCGAACCAGGATGACCTTCTCGCCGCGCTCTTCGGCATCGACTGCATCGTCGGCGGTGAAATACACCTTGCCGACGGCCGCGCCGGGCGACGCCGCCAAACCCTTGGCCAGTACCTTGCCTTTGCCCGCGAACTGGGGGTGCAACACCTGGTCGAGATGCTCGGCAGCCACACGCATGATGGCTTCTTCGCGGGTGATCTTCCACGATGTACGGTCGGGGCCCCTGGTGCCCTTGGTCATGTCGACAGCCATGCGCAGTGCCGCTGCACCGGTGCGCTTGCCGACACGGGTTTGCAGCATCCACAACTTGCCCTGCTCGATGGTGAACTCGGTATCGCACATGTCGCGATAGTGCGACTCGAGACGGCGGAACACATCGAGTAGTTCGCGCTTGATCTCGGGAAAGTGCTTTCCCATGTGGTCGAGATCTTCGGTGTTGCGAATGCCAGCCACCACGTCTTCGCCCTGGGCGTTGATGAGGAAGTCGCCGTAGGGCACGTTCTCACCAGTGGCAGCGTTACGGGTAAAGCCGACGCCCGTGCCCGAGTTGGCGTCACGGTTGCCGAACACCATCGCCTGCACATTGACCGCTGTGCCGAGGTCGTGACCGATCTTCTCGCGAACTCGGTACGCAATCGCGCGAGCGCCATTCCAGCTGCTGAACACCGCCTCGATCGCGCCACGAAGCTGATCACGAGGCTTTTGCGGGAACGGCTTGCCGGTCTCTTTCTGGACGACGGCGAGGTAGTGATCGGCCAACGTGCGCAGTGCTTCGGCGCTCAACTCGGCATCGGTCTTGACGCCGGCGCGCTCTCTAGCGGCCTCGAGTGGATGCTCGAACAGTGCGCCTTCGATACCGAGCACAATGCGGCCGTACATCGCGATGAAACGCCGGTACGAATCGTACGCGAACCGCTCGTCGGAGGTGACGTGCGCAAGGCCCTTCACGCTCTCGCTGTTCAGACCGAGGTTGAGAACCGTGTCCATCATCCCGGGCATGGAGAACTTGGCGCCCGAGCGCACGCTGACGAGCAACGGATCGAACGGGTCGCCGAGTTTGCGCCCCATCGACTTTTCAAGCTGGAAAACGTGCTTGGCGATCTCTTCGTCGAGCTCGACTGGCCATCCACCTTCGAGGTACGCGCGACACGCGTCGGTCGAGATGGTAAACCCGGGCGGAACCGGGAGCTTCAACACGCTTGTCATCTCGGCGAGGTTCGCCCCCTTGCCACCGAGGAGGTCTTTGTACTCCATCGGAGGACGACGATGCTTGTGGGAGAACGAATAGACGTAGGGCACGATGCAGGAGTCTACGAGCATCGTGCACGTCGGCGACGGTCCATCTGGGCATAGGCTCGACAGCTCATGGCAGGAAAGCCCGCGTTCCACCTGTTCGGGTTCCCGATCCACGTTCGGCCTGGTTTCTTGATGTTCATGGCGCTCGTCGTGTTCGCCAATGGGGGCGAGCTCGGGCTGTGGATCGCAGGCTCCGCTGCGGTGTTCACACTGCTCCACGAACTCGGCCACGCTTTTGCTGCGCGTGCCACCGGAGCCAGAGCCGAGATCGCCCTCGATTTTCTCGCCGGCTATGCCTCGTTCGTCCCCACCCGGCCCTTGAAGAGGTGGGAGCGGGCCGGGATTTCGATCGCTGGGCCCGCGACACAGATCATCATCAGCGTTGCTGTGCTGTCGATGATGGGTGTCAGCGCTACCGATGTCGACCTCGGCCGTGATGGGGCTGCTGCGCTCGCGATCTGGTGGACGGGGCCGGTGATGGGCTTGTTCAATCTCGTGCCAGTCCTACCGCTCGACGGCGGCCATATCGTTCTCGCCGGCCTCGACGCGTTGCTGCCCGGGCGGTCACGAATGGTGATGCTGTGGTTCAGTCTCGGCGCCACCATTGCCGGCGCTGTGTACTTGTTCACCGACTCCAGGTACCAGGGGTTCGCGTTCTTCGTGATCTTCCCGCTGATGTTCCAGTTGCAGATGCTGTCGGCTCGGCCCGGGCGAAAAACCAGTCGGAAGCCTTCGCTCGGCGCCAACGCGGAAGCCGCCGCCTGGCGCGATGACCAGGTTGTCGAGATGCCGGAGGGATTGCTGCCCTCACCTTGGTTTCGGGCTGCCCAACAACTCCGCCAAGGAGACCCCGACACCGCATGCCACGTACTGGTCGCCGACTTTGCCGACTCTGAGCCGCCGAACTGGTGGCCTCCCGACGATGCCCCGCCCGAGACGCTGCTGGCGCTCGTAGCGCTACTCCCCCGGCCACTGCCGCGAGGCCGGCCCTACAGCGAACTCGCGCTGGCACGAGTCCTGCAGCGTGTTGGTGACCACCGCGACGCTGCCAAGTATGCCGCTGAAGCCTTCGGCACCTCCCGGATCACCGCCCTTGCACTGGTGGTCGCGTCGTCGGCCGCTGTGCTGGGTGACAGCGACACTGCGATCAACTGGTTGCGGGCCGCCTACGACGCCGACACCGATCCCGACAGCCTCACCCTGTCGATGGACCAGGGCACCCAGTTCGACGGCTTGCGCGATGATCCACGTTTCGAAGAGCTGCGCCGTCGACTCGACGAATAGCTGGCCCGTTCAGGGCCGACGTTTGGCGTTGGGTTGTTGTCAATGACAGCCAAACGCCAACAGTCGGAGGGTCGGATGGGTCGGGAGTCGGGGGGTTTCGTATCGGGATTCCACCACTATCGGCGGATCAACTCGTCAGGGCGCTGCGCTTCACGTAGGCGAGCGCCCGCTGACCGGCGACCGACGTGACCGTGCCGATCACTTGACCCGCGCGCTTCAGTTCGTCGCCCGTGCTCGTACCGGCTTCTACGTCGACAACCTGGAGCAGACGCGGAGCCGTTGCGCCCCGACTGTCCATCCGCTCGACCAGCTCCTGACCCGGATAGCAGCCCTTGGTGAAGCTGACCGCTGCTTCGGTGATCCCGGTCTCGGCCGGAATGGTTTCGCCGGGAATGATCTCCGCGCCCATCGCCGGCCATCCGGCCTCGATGCGCGCCGCCTCGAGTTGCTCGACGGTGCCGACCGGAATGCCATCTGGCTCCAACACGTCGGGTCCGAGAAGGTCAGCTCCCGTACCCCACGCCACGAGCCCGTCGATCGTTGTGCCGCGAACTGCCACCGACCACCAGTCGAGCGGCTTGATCTCGGCCTTGACCCGAATCTTGAATCGTTGCAGGCGTGCTGCCAACACATCACCGAAGCCGGAATCGGTGTCCAACACGAACTCCTCCTCGCCGAGGCGCCAGACCCGGAGCAACACGTCGACTTTGCCGGTGGGCTGCAGCAAGAACGCCCACGTGCTTGCACCGACCGACAGCGTCCGTAGGTCCTGCGAAACCTGTGACTGAAGGTACGTAGCGGCATCGGGGCCGACAACGCGCACGGCATCGCGTTGAACACGAACACAAAAAGCGCCAGATGGTGTGATCATCACACCAGTCTGCCTGGCTGGTGTTGCAACGCAGTGCCCGATGGCAGACTCTGGTGTGGCCGATGTTGAACTGATGGTGACGCGGGCTGCGGCTGCGATACGAACGATCCTCGGGCGCTTGGCCACCCTGGCCTTCGGACTCACTGCCCTTGCGGTAGTGGTGGGGGCTGCCACGTATGCCACGGGGTTGTGGGTGTCCGACGGCCTGGTCTGGCCGATACTCGGCCTCGTGCTGTGCGTCCTCCCCGCCGCTATCGGCGCACGGGCCTGGCTCCGGGTGAAACGCACTCAAGCCCAGGCACCCGCAGCGCTACTCGATCTTCGTGCATTGATCTTCGACCGTCGATCACAAGGTGCGATGAACGCACTCATCGATGTCGACACCCATCAACCCGTCATCGCCACCGTGCGCAGTTTGGCGGGAGTGAGCGCCGACCTCGAAGCGAGAGGCACTGACCGAGTCGCTCTCGCTCAAACGCTGCGCGCAGCCATGACCGTGCCGGGGTTGGCCGCGCTCACCGTCATCGGTGTCGTCCTTCTCGGCGCACTCGGCTCGATGATGCTGCTGATCGGCCTGCTCCGCTGAGTTCCGCCCTCATCACCGCCGGTTCGCCCGCAACACTCTCCTCTGCAAACCGACGTCGTTCACGAGAGAGTCGCGTCGACTTTCCGTTGCAGGACAACGATAGGTCGACGCGGTTCCGGCCTCGGCGTCGTTTGCGAACGTGTCGCGTCGACTTTCCGTTGCAGGACAACGATATGTCGACGCGGTTCCGGCCTCGGCGGGGCGGGGCGGGGCGCGGCGGGGATGTTCACACGATTCGGATGTCGTCGAGACCGGTCTCAGGTTCGGGAACCTTGGGGTCGAGGCGCTCGAGCGTGTACAGCAGAATCCGTGCCACAGCGAGGTTGCGGACCCAGTTGCGATCCGCCGGAACGACGTACCAGGGTGCCGCAGCCGTAGATGTCTGACGGATTGCTTCTTCGTATGCCGCTTGGAACTGGAGCCACAACGTACGGTCGTCCAAGTCGCCAGCTCGGAACTTCCAACGTTTCTCCGGATCGTCGAGGCGATCTTGCAGGCGATCGGCCTGTTCCTGTTTCGACACGTGCAGAAAGCACTTCACCACGGTGGTGCCCTCGTCGCTCAGCATCTGTTCGAAGTCGCGGATGTGGCCGTAACGGCGACGCCACTGCTTGGGCGGAACGAACTTCTTGACGCGCACTACCAGCACGTCTTCGTAGTGGCTGCGATTGAACACCCCAAGCTCACCTTTGGCCGGGCAAGCGGCATGTACGCGCCAGAGATAATCGTGGGCAGCTTCTGGCCCTGCTGGTGCCTTGAAACTGGTGACCTGCACACCTGCGGGGTTCAACCCCGACAGGATGTGGCGAATCGTGCCGTCTTTACCAGCGGCATCCATCGCCTGGAGTACCAGAAGAACGCTTCGCTTCTGCTCCGCGTACAGCCGTTGCTGCAACAGGTCGATCTTCAGTCTTGTGTCGAGTAGCTCCGTCTCGGCTGATTCCTTGTGGAACCCGAGCGTCGCCTTGGTCGAACGGCCTTTCAGCCCAGGTGCATCGCCTGGCGAGACTCGGAGACCCGAAAGAAGCAATGCCGTCGAACGCGAAGTAGGTGAACTGCTCATGACATCACCGTAGTTCTTCACATGGCCGGCTCATCGCCCGCCGCGCCCACGAACGGACAGTGTCGGCAACCGCTCTCGCAGCAGTACCCGCGAGACGCTAGAAAAACTGCCGTGAAAACTGCGTACCCCGAGCGCGGGTCGCGATAGCTCGGCATCGCCGTGGCCACGGCTGACGCGTGATGTGCCATGATCGAGACGTACAACGGATGCCGCGTGGCCAGCCGGCTGGAATGAGGCGAATCGACGTACCCGGCTCGAACGTTCCACATTGGCTGGACCATATCGACGCCGATGTTGGCTTGTGCCGCGCAGTTCTGGCTAAGGTGCGATTGCCACGTGTGATGGGGGTCACAGCTCACATGCGTTTGCACTCGACACAAAACAAGGGGGAGAACGGGTGACATCACCACAACGATCGTCCAACCGCCGAACAGGGCGCTGGCTCATTGCAGCCACCGTCACACTCGGGCTAGTCGCTGGCGCGTGCAGCAAGAAAGACGACGCCAAGACTTCTGACACGGCCAAGCCGGCTGCCACCACGATTGCACCAGCTGACACCAAGGCACCTGCCGACACGGCAGCAACCGCCGACACAGCGGCAACCGCCGGCACCGAAGCGCCCGCCGACACCGAAGCACCCGTCGTCACCGAACCGGTCCTCACCCCGGTTTCCGGAGGCAGTCTGGTGGTCGCCGGCGAGGCCGAGGTAGCCAACCCATGGACACCGACCGCTATGCAGTGCGATTCGTACTGCCAACAGCGGGCCCGCGCCTTCTTCGACCCGATTGCAGCCCTCGGCAGCGACTTCAAGGTACACCCGTACCTCGCCGAATCGATCACGCCGAACGCCGACTTCAGCGAGTGGACCATCGCGGTGCGCGATGGCATCTCGTTCACCGACGGTACGCCGGTCAACGCCGACGCGTTGATGCGCAACCTGCAAGACACTGGTGGCGGACTCCTCGTCGGCAAGGCACTCGTCGATCTGGCCAAAGAGGCTGACCCTGGTGGCGCCAAGAACGCCGACGGCACGCCGAAGATTGTCTTCAAGATGACCAAGGCCGACGACTTGACGTTCACGATGTACACCGGAAAAAATGGTGACCCCACCAAGCCGATCTCGTGGCCGGGCTTCGACCAGTACCTCACCGGCCAATTCGGCCTGATTGCGTCGCCAGCGTGGCTAGATGCCGTGGCCGCCGACCCGGGCAAGGCCGTTGCGCCAATCGGGTCCGGCCCATTCACCGTGCAGAGCTACGCCCCCCGCGATGCCCTTGTGGTGGTCCGCAACCCGAACTACTGGCAGAAGGATGCCGACGGCGTGCAGTTGCCGTACCTCGACAAGATCACGTTCAAGGTCATCGAGGACAGCCAAACCGCGCAGCAGGCACTCGAGAGCGGAAACATCGACATCTTCTCCGACTCGAACGCCAACGTCATTGCAGCGCTTCGCGACGAGGCAGACCAGTTCCCGATGTCCGAGCAGAACACGTTCGTCGAGACCAACTACCTGCTCATCGACAACGCTAAAGCTGGCCCGACATCTGACCGCCGGGTGCGTTGTGCTCTCTCGATGGCGATCGATCGTCAGGAACTGATCGATCTCACCGGTGGTGGCATTCTGCAGGTCGCCAACGGGGTTTTCTCACCGGGCCAAGAGGGCTACCTCGAAGACAATGGATTCTCGACCGATCAGGACATCGCAGGCGCTCAGGCGCTCATCGATGAGTACAAGGCCGAGACAGGTGCAACGAGCGTGGCAATCACGTACGGCCACACGGCCGACCGCACCGGTGACCAGGTTGCAGAACTACTGAAGGGCTACTGGGCCCAGATCGGCGTCGATACAAAGATCGACGTCGTTCCGCAGGATCAGTTCATCACGAACGCGCTGTTCGGAGTCGAGTCGTTCTTCATCTACGGATGGCGCCAGCACGCCGGCGTCTACGTCGACTCGCAGAACTTCTGGTGGAACTCCGCATCGGGCTTCGCCGATGGTGCACTCACCCTGAATTTCTCCCACATCAACGATCCGTTGGTCGACGAGCAACTCTCGATCGCCCGTAGCGATCCCGACGAGGCCAACCGCAAGGCAGCCGCCGAGGCAATCAACCGGCAGTTCGCTAAGCAGTGCTATCAGATCCCCACGTCGTGGACACTGTGGGGTACCGCCCATGCCCCGAAGGTAATGGGCCTCGGCGCGACGATCCTTCCCGACGGTGCACCCGCTGCCGACGGCGCTGGCTTCTCCGGCCAGTTCTGGATGAACAACATGTGGATCAATCCTGACGCCTGATCCCGACCAGTAGCAGTGTGGGGGCGAGTTGCACCAGCGACTCTCCCCCACACTGGCTTCACATCTTCAGTTCGGTTCCTGCGCTCGGTTCACACTGCGAGCGCTCTCTCGTCTCTCTCACTCCGCGAGGTATGCGTGCGCTACTTCCTCCAACGATTCAGCCAATTCCTGATCGTGTTCTTCCTTGTCACCTTCGGGGTGATGGTGCTCATGCGCGCCGGCCTGAACGCGCCGGGTGATCCCGCTCGAACCATGCTCGGCGGTACCGCCAGCCAACAACAGATCGACACGATCACGGCGCGGTACCACCTCGACAGCAACATTCTGGGCCAATATTGGTTCTGGTTGAAAGGCATGGTGTGGGAAGGCGACTTCGGCTACTCGGTTCAACAGAACCTGTCGGTCGTTGACTACATGCGCCCCACGATCCTTACCACGCTGTTCCTCGGGGTGTATTCGTTGGTCTGGGCACTGATCATCGCCGTACCGCTTGCCGTCTATCAGGCATACAAGCGCGACTCGTTCCTCGACAAGAGCGGCAACTTCTTTTCGTTCTTCTTCATCTCGGTGCCCGCTCTCGTGTTCGCACCATTCATCATCTACATCTTCGTCACCAAGCTCGACTGGTTCCCCCGCATCGGAGAGAAGATCTATCCGTGGGACGATCTGGGAGCGCACTTCAAGAACTTCTTCCTCCCGGTCGTGGTTTTGGCGGTACCGCTTTCAGCGATCTTCGTCCGACTGCTGCGGGCCGACATGGTCGCCACATTGCAAAGCGACTTCATCACACTTGCCAGCGCGAAGGGTGTGCCACCGGGTCGAACGCTGTGGACCCATGCACTGCGCAACTCACTGTTTTCGCTGCTCACCAGCGTCGGCGTCAATCTCGGTGGATTGGTCGGTGGCGCGTTGATCGTCGAGCAGTACTTCAACATGAAGGGGATGGGGTTTCTGCTCGTGAGCACGATCCTGTCGAAGGACCTGTTCGTGGTGCAATCGCTCTCAGCGATCCTGGTCGCCACCGTCGTCCTCGCCAACCTCGGCATCGATTTGATGTATGCCGTGATCGACCCTCGTATTCGCCACGCCAGAGCACTGAGTTGAGGACGCAGCCGTGAGCATTGACCTGGAAGAGCCAACCGCAACCGCCTCCGAGGCACCCACGACGCTGGTCGTGACGAAGAAGCCGTTCAAGATGCCTCGTCTCGGCTGGATATTCGGCACGATCTGGCTCGTCACACTGAGTTTTTGTGCACTGTTTGCCGGTCAGTTGCCGTTCATTCGCGAGTACAGCGCGAAGGTGAAGGTAAACGGTCGCGCAAAGTCGTACGGATGGGGTCCCGGTTGGAACGCATGGTTCGGTACTGACAAGAGCAGCTTCGATGTGTTTGCCAGGTGCATCTACGGTGCTCGGGTTACCTTGCTCGTGGGTGTCGGCGCCACTGCGTTAGGTCTTTTCCTTGGCGGCATCCTCGGAATTCTCGGTGGCTACTACCGTGGTCGGATCGACCGGGTTACGTCGATCTTCGTCGACTGCCTCCTTGCTCTACCGCCTCTACTGCTGGCCCTGCTCCTGATCTACCGCCTCGACGATCTCGAGATTCAAATCTGGTTCTGGAAGGTCACTCGCCCATGGGAGATCACCATCACGCTCGGCATCTTGGCGATTGCTCCGCTAGCTCGCATCGTCAGGGCTCAGACCATTTCGCTGCGTGAACGGGAGTTCGTACTCGCAGCACGCAGCCTTGGTGCCAAGAACGGGCGGATCATCTTTCGCGAGGTGCTTCCCAACGTGGTGCCGACAATGCTCACCGTGGCCTTCACCGGCCTCGGCATCCTTATTGCCGCCGAGGGTGCGTTGGCGTTCCTCGGTCTCGGCGTGGAAAGTCCGCAGACGTGGGGCAAGATGATCAACGCTGGTCGCGACGATCTGGCCAAGGCCTGGTGGGCAACGCTGTTTCCGTGTCTGTTCCTGCTCTTGAGCGTGGTTTCCTTCAACTTGATCGGTGACCAGATGGCTAGGCGCTTCGACATCCGCGAGGCAGCAATATGAGCGATCTCATCCAAGCATCCGCTCGCGATCTCAGCGGACCACTCATCGAACTCACCGATGTCAAGACCCACTTCAAGACGGCGCGCGGTCTGGTGCGAGCCGTCGACGGAGTGAGCTTCACGCTCGAGCGCGGCAAGTCGCTCGGCATCGTCGGTGAGAGCGGTTCGGGCAAGACGGTGCTGTCACGCAGCATCATGGGCCTGCTGCCGCCAAAGGCAGCTGTGCGCCATGGCAGCATCAAGTTCGAAGGTAGAGAGATTCTGGGGCTGTCACGCTCTCAGATGCGCGGCATCTGGGGTAGCGAGATGGCGATGATCTTCCAAGATCCGATGACGTCGCTCAATCCGGTGATGAAGATCGGGCGCCAGATCGCGGAACCGCTGCGGATTCATCTCAATATGGCACGCAGCGATGCATGGGCCACGGCCGAACGACTGCTGACCGACGTACGAATCCCCGAGGCGGCGCGTCGGCTCAATCAGTATCCGCATGAACTGAGCGGCGGCATGCGCCAACGCGTGATGATTGCCATCGCGCTCGCCTGCGGCCCGACGGTGCTCTTTGCCGATGAGCCCACCACCGCGCTCGACGTGACCGTCCAGGCCCAGATTCTCGACCTGCTGGGTGAGCAACGACGGGATCGCAACATGTCGCTGATCCTCGTCACCCACGACCTTGGCGTCGTGGCCGGTCATACGGACGAGATTGCAGTGATGTATGGCGGCAAACTGGTCGAAAAGGCGCCCACACGGTCGTTGTTCGCCAACATGAAGATGCCGTACACAGAAGCGCTGCTACAGAGCATCCCGAAACTCACCGACCCCAGCCACACGCGACTCAGTGTGATCAACGGTCGCCCCCCCGACTTGGTCAACCCACCTGTCGGTTGTCGATTTGCGGCGCGGTGTCTGTACACACAGCAGCGCTGCCGTGAAGAAGAGCCGCCGCTCGTGGTCACCCCCGAAGACCCCGAGCATTCATACGCGTGCTGGTACCCGGTAGGTTCGCCTGCCTACTTCGAAGCCAAGGCCCGCATCCCATCCAATTCCACAGTCGAGGTTCTGTAATGGCAGGCACCGGTAAAGCACACCTGCGCGACAGCCCCGATGTGCTGCTCCGAGTCGATGACCTAGTAGTCGAGTTCCCCGTCGGCCGCACGGGGTTGAAGGTGCATGCCGTGAGCGGCATCAGCCTCGACGTGTTACGTGGCGAGACCTTGGGTTTGGTCGGCGAGAGTGGTTGCGGCAAGAGCACCACCGGGCGGGCGATCATGCAGTTGCCCCGTCCCACGAGTGGATCGGTGTTGTTCGAAAACAAACAACTCACCGAGATGAGCGGCGACACGATGCGTGAGGCACGCACGCGGATGCAGATGATCTTCCAAGACCCGATCTCATCATTGAATCCGCGACGCAAGGTGCGCGACATCGTGCTTGAGCCGCTCAGCATCTGGAAGCGTGGATCGAAGAAGGAGCAGGGCGAGCGAGTTGACACGCTGTTGGAAGAAGTCGGTATCGACCCTGCCCGCGCTGCCGAAAGCCAACCGCACCAGTTTTCCGGCGGACAGTGTCAGCGCATTTCGATCGCACGCTCATTGGTGCTCGACCCCACGTTGATCATCTGCGACGAGCCGGTGAGCGCGCTCGACGTCAGCGTGCAGGCTCAGGTGCTCAACCTGTTAGAAGACCTCAAGGCCAAACACGGCCTCACCCTGATCTTCATCGCCCATGACCTTGCCGTGGTGAAGAACATCAGTGACCGTATCGCCGTGATGTATCTCGGCAAGATTTGCGAAGTTGCGCCGTCCGACCTGCTCTACGCGCATCCGGCGCACCACTACACGTCGGTCTTGGTCGACTCGATTCCGGTACCAGACCCAGAGATTGCGGCCACCAAGACGGCGATCGAGGGCGAGCCACCGTCACCGGTGCTGCCGCCGCCAGGTTGCCGTTTCAACCCTCGCTGCCCTGCGGCTCAAGATATCTGCCGCAGCGAAGAGCCGCAGATCCGCGAGATCGAGCCCGAGCACTTCGTGGCCTGTCACTTCCCCACGTTCACCCCGGTCTCGATCAGCGTCTGAAGGGCGAGCACCTGCATTACGAGTTGGTGTAGTCGGGCGGCCGCCGTTCCAGGAAGGCGGCCATCGCCTCACGATGGTCCGCAGTGGCACTGGCCATGATCTGCTGTCGATTCTCCATGTCAATCGCTGCCTGCATCCCCGGGATCTCGAGCGCGCTCCACATCCCCTCCTTGGTGAGTGCGACCCCGAACGGTGCGTTGAGCATCACCTGATGGGCCTTGGCCATGGCGCAGTCGATGAGCGCGTGGTCATCGACCAGATCGACCACCAGACCGATCCGGTACGCCTCCTCAGCATCGAACACACGGCCGGTGAGCATCAGTTCCTGAGCCCGAGATGCTCCGACCAAACGAGGCAAAAGCCAACTGGTGCCGATGTCGCACGCCGACAACCCGATGCGAATGAAGGCCGCGTTGAAACGCGCCGACCGCGCCGCCAGACGGATGTCGCTTCCGAGCACCAATGCGAACCCACCGCCAGCAGCGGGGCCATTGACCGCAGCGATGACCGGCTGCGGAAGGGAGCGAAGCTTGGGGATCAACGAGGCGATGTGCTTCTGCGTCGCGAAACCTGCCTGTGTACGGCCAAGGTGTGCACTGTGCGGGGCGGCTCCGTATCCCCCGAGATCGAGTCCGGCGCAGAAGCCTCTGCCCGCACCGGTGAGGATCACCACCCGCACCGCAGGATCGACAGCAATCTCATCGAGGTGCTCATGAAGCGACTGCACCAGTTCACTCGTCATCGCATTCAACTTCTCGGGTCGGTTGAGGGTGAGTAGTGCTACACCGGCGCCGGATTCTGAGCGTTCGATCACAGTCATGTCGCCATCGTTACCGTTCGCGCACGGCGAGCATGCAGTGGGCGTTGCGCGTCACACCCCTCGGCTACGTTGCAGATGTGCTCTCCGCTACCTTCCCGGCCAGTACCGGTACTCCGACCGACTCCCCGACCAGCGCAGCCGGGCCCCCTGCGGTGTTGCGGAGCATCCTCGGTCCGCTGCGCTACGGAGGAAGTGACCCCACTACGCGCCTCAGCCCTACCGAGTTCATCCGGGCCACACTGACCCCTGACGGCCCCGGCACGGTCCGCCTGGTCTGGTCCGACGGCGTAGTCCGTTCGCAGGCCTGGGGTGCAGGTGCCGAGTGGTTGCTCGGTTCGGTGCCGCGTCTGCTCGGCGACCTGGATCAACCGTACGAATTTCACGACGCCCACCCGGCCATCATGCGCGCCCAGCATCAACATCGCGGGCTGCGCCTTGGCGCTAGCGGCGATCTCTACCACGAACTGCTGCCCACTATCCTCGGCCAGCGAATCACCGCAGGCGAGGCCATCGCCCAGTGGCACCGTCTGTGTATGCAGCTCGGCGACATCGCACCTGGCCCGTTCGACGGGCTGCGGTTACCGCCGGCACCCGTTCGACTGGCGGAAACACCGCTGTGGTGGTTCCATCCGCTTGGCATCGAACGTAAACGCGCGGTGCCACTCATCGAGGTCGCACGACATGCCGACAAGTGTTGGCGATGGGCGGCTTCCGGCAGCGCAGCGGCGGCACAGTCGATGGCACTGCTGCGCGGGGTAGGTGAATGGACCATCGGGTGCACGCTCGCCACGGCACTCGGCGAACCCGATGCCGTGGCGGTAGGCGACTTCCATCTGAAGAACATGGTTGCCTACGCCCTGGCCGGCGAACCACGGGCCACCGACGAGCGGATGCTCGACCTTCTCGAGCCCTATCGAGGTCAACGCGGTCGGGTCGTCCGCCTGCTTCAAATGCATGGTCCCAGCGCCCCGAAGTTCGGCCCGCGCCAACGGGTGTTGCCGATGCGCCAGTGGTGACCGCAGACTCCGCAACCCATCGTGTTAGCGTCGATGCGCTCATGACCGCCACAGAGACCAACACCCAGACCCTCACCGTGGTGGCTGCCCGTTCTTGGAGCTCGTTGCTCCGCCGTGCGGGCATTGCCTTCGTCATGTCGCGGTTGTGTGTCTTCGCGGGTGCTGCCGTAGTGGCCGCCCAACAAGTGGTTCAACAACGCGAAGCGACTGACTTCCAGCGACCGAAGAACGCGATCAGCCTGATCGTCAAGGTACTCACGTCGTGGGACGGGGCGTGGTACTTCCGCATCATCCGAGACGGCTATCCGAAGGTCATTCCTCCACACGTCACATTCAGCGTTCCCGAGGCCCGCGCTGCGTTCTTCCCGGTGTTTCCGCTGCTCGCCCGCGGATTCGACTTCATCCTCCCCGGCGGCGATGTACTCGCTGCGATCATCCTCAACACGATGCTCGGCGCCGTGGCGATCTACCTCATCGGTTTGCTCACCCGCGACATCTTCGGTGACCGCATTGCCTACCGGGCGATGGTGATCATGGCGTTCTTTCCCGGCAGTTTCGTGCTCACCTTCACGTATTCCGAGGCTGCGTTGATCGCCATTTCGGCGGGCTGTCTGCTGATGCTGCAACGAGAGCGATGGCTCCTCGCCGGCATTCTGGCCGCGCTGGGTACCGCCACGCGCCCCAACGGTGTTGCGCTCTGCGCGGCATGCGCCGTTGCCGCATTCTTGGCGATTCGCAACGACCGCCGCTGGTCGTCGCTGATCGCACCAATCCTGTCGCCGATCGGGTTGATCGCGTTCCAGAGTTACCTTCGTGTGCGCACTGGCGAATGGGCCTGGATTCGCGTCCAGCGCGAAGCATGGGACGAAGGCACAAGCTTCGGGCTCACTGCATTACGGCGAACCGCCGATGCCTTCATTCATCCCCTGTCATCTCCCACAGACATCATCACCGCGGTGTCGTTCCTGGCGATGATCGCGCTGGTCGTGGTGATGTGGAAGAAGCGATTGCCGTGGCCACTCGTCGCGTTCACTGCCATTGTGCTCGCGCTGATGGTGCTGCCCACCACCGTCACCGCGCGACCGCGCTTTCTGTATACGGCCTTTCCGGCATTCATCTCGCTTGCCGCATGGTGGCCGGAGGAGCACGAAGAAGGGTGGGGGGCCACCATCGCAATGTGCAGTGCCGGACTGGTCGCCATTACCGGTCTGTACGGCGTCCTCGGCGCCATCCCGTGAACGAACGCGGTCGCCGCACCACGCCCCGATCGCTTCCCCGTCACGCCGGGTTGGGTATCTGGCTGCTCGCGGCACTCGCCTACCTCCCCTCGTTGAGGTCGGCACCGGGGAAGATGCCAACCGACACCAAGCTGTACCTGTACTTGAATCCAGGTCGGCTCATCGCCGACGCGCCGTTTAGTTGGGATACGCGACAGTTCGCAGGCTGGGTTCCGCACCAGACCATTGCCTACCTCTGGCCATCCGGCCCGTGGTTCTGGGTCTTCGACAAGTTGGGCATACCCGACTGGGTTGCCCACCGACTGTGGATCGCAACCCTGCTGTTCCTCGGTGGGCTCGGCGTACGGTGGGCGGCCAAACACCTTGGTCTCAGCACCACGGCTGCGGTGACCGCCGCTGTCGTCTACCAACTCTCGCCGTACATCTTGCCGTACATTTCGCGCACCTCGGTAATGCTGCTGCCGTGGGCCGCTGTGGGGTGGTTGGTCGGACTCACCATCCGTGCGTGTGGTCGAACCCGATGGCGCGATGCTGCACTGTTTGCGCTGGTGGTGCTCACCGTCGGGGCTGTCAACGCCACAGCCATCGCGCTCATTGCACCAGCGCCGATTCTCTGGCTCGTGCACGCAGTCTGGCAACGCACCATCAACTGGCGAACGGCGATCGCAACGGCGCTCAAACTGGGGGGCTTGTCGCTGCTGGTCTCACTGTGGTGGATCGCGATGCTGCTGGTACAGGGCAAGCACGGTGCCGACGTTCTGTCGTTCTCCGAGACCCTCGACGCGGTCTCACTCACGTCCACCGGAACCGAGACATTGCGCGGGTTGGGGTACTGGTTGTTCTATGTGCGCGATCCATTCGCGTTCACGACGTCTGCGTCATTCGACTACATGACATCTGGCAGGGTGATCGTTGCCGGGTACGCGCTGCTCGTCATCGGGTTGGCAGGTATTGCCATCACCCGCTGGTCGCAGCGTCGATACGCGGCACTTCTGGTGTTTTCCGGCATCGTACTTGCCGTCGGCGTGCACCCGATCGCGAACCCGTCACCGCTGATGGGGCCGGTGAAAGATTCGGCGCTCGGGCTGGCAATCCGTAGCAGTACTCGCGCCATTCCGGTGTTCAACTTCGGGATTGCACTCGGTATCGGGGCGTTGGTCACGGCGCTCGGCGCCACGCGCTCGCGGATGAGGATGGTTGCGCCGGCTGTGGTGACGCTGATCGCCGTTGTCAATCTGCCTGCGCTGCACGCTGGAGGCCTCGTCGACCCTGCACTCGTGCGCGACCAAGACGTACCGGCTGCGTGGCAGCAGGCGGCCGCACAGCTCGACTCCACGTCCAGCGAGTACCGCGTGATGCAGTTGCCCGGCAGCGAGTTCGGGGCATTCCGGTGGGGATACACGGTCGACCCACCCCTGCCGGGCCTGACCGACAAGCCGCTCGTCACCCGTGATCTGCTGCCACTCGGAAGCCCGGGCGCGATGGACCTGCTCTATGCACTCGACAATCGAGTGCAGAACGGCACGCTCGAACCAGCTGCCGTGGCACCTGTCGTCAGGCTGCTCGGAGTCGACACCATCTGGGTCGCCAACGACCTCGCGTTTGACCGGTTCCGAACACCGCGGCCCGAGGTGATCTCCGACTTCTTCCATCAGCGGCCGAACGGGCTCGGAGACCCTGTTGCCTACGGCACACCGCAGATCAATGTGCCGGTCATCGGGATGGTCGACGAGCAGCAACTCAGCGACCCGCGGCTCGGTACCCCGCTGCCGCCGGTCGAGTTGGTCCCGGTCAAAGATCCGCAGTCGATCATTCGGGCCAGTGCCGACGTCGTCGTACTCGCCGGCAGCGGCGATGGCATGGTCGACGCAGCAGCAGCCGGGTTGATCCACGGCAATGAAGCAGTGCTCTATGCGGCCGACCTCTCAGCCCGACAATTGGCCGATCTGGCACCGGGTACCCGTGTGATCGTGACCGACTCCAACCGTGACCGTGCCGCCCAGTGGCGTGGCTCACAAGACGTCAGCGGGTTCACCGAAACGGGCGGCGACGGGGCCGATGTCACCCGACTCGATCAGGCCGACCAACGACTTGCGGTGTTTTCCGCCCAGACCGGTAACGGACTGACCGGCGGAAACCAAACCACAGCGGCCCTCGATGGGGGCCTGACGGTACGCGCCACCGCATACGGTGAGCCGTTCGCCTACCGACCCGAGTACCGACCGACGATGGCGGTCGACGGCGACCAATCCACGGCATGGGTCGTCGGGATCCGCGGTGACCCCGTCGGCGAGTCGATCGAATTGTCCACCACCGATGGATCACTCTCACTCGTGCAGGTTCAGGACCGATTCGCCAATCGTCAGATCACTGCAGTGCACATCGACCAGCCCGGCGAACCGGCTCAGGCAGTCGTGCTCGATGACACGTCGTTGACCACCCCGGGCCAGCAGATTGCCGTAGTGGCCGCCAAGCCGGTCACTATCGTGATCGACCGGGTCTCGCCCCGGGCGGCCGGCGCCGACTCCGGCCCGTCGGGCGTCGGGTTTGCCGAACTCGGTCCGGTCGCTGTGGAGACGGTACGTCCGCCGGGCGACGCGCTGGCCGCGGTGACCGCCGAGACGCCGCTCGACATCGTGCTTACACGCGACCGAGTACGCGCTACAAATCGCTGGCGCAGTGACCCAGAGCCAGCCCTGCTTCGAGAGTTCTCGTTGCCGGTCGACCTGACGCTCCGCCCGACCATCACCCTGCGACTCGACCAGCGCGCCGACGACGTCACCCTCAACGCGCTCACGGGCACGACCGGGGTGGCCATCGCAGATCGGAGGCTGGCCGGTGTACCGGCGGCCGGCGGCCAGAGCGCGATCGACGCAGATCCGGCAAGCCAGTGGGTCACACCATTCGGTCAGGCCATCGGGGCGACGCTTGACATACCACTCATGGCCGGCACCGTCGCAGATCAGTTCACGATGGTTCAGCCCAACGACGCGCTGCATTCGCAGATCACAGAGGTTCGGCTGCAGATCGGAGAGGTCGATGTCGTTGTCGCCGTGCCAGACGCCGATGCCACTGGTCGCAGCCTGGTCACGTTCCCGCGGGCGACGGGCGACCACCTGACCCTCACCATCACCGCCGTCGAGGCGCGCCCCACGACCGACCGTCGGTACGGCGAAATCGTCGCCCTCCCAACCGCCATCGCCGAAGTTGAGGGTTTGCCGGTGGCTCCGGTTCTCATCACCTCGGCCTCGACGAACTGCCGAACGGATCTACTCGCCGTCGATGGCAGCCCGCTCGGCGTGCACCTCACGGTCGACGACATCGCGAGTTTGGTCTCCGGCGAAGCCATCGACGTGACGACATGCGCCACCGACAACCAGATCGTCCTCACGCGCGGCATCCACCGGATCGTCGCCGTGCCCGGCCTGCGGACCGGCGTCGATATCGACCGCATCGTGTTGCGTTCGAGTGCCGCTCCGCCAGCAGATAGTAACGGCGGGGGTGTTGCCAGCGCAGGTCGACCGACGGTCACCGTCGTGCGCAGCCGAACCGAACGTACTGCCACGGTCTCGGCATGTCCGACTGGGTGCTGGCTCATACTCGGTGAAGGCTTCAATCCGGCGTGGGCGGCGGATGTCGTCTCGGGCAGTGGCGCCGGCAGCGGCCTCGGCGCGCCAACCCAGATCAGCGGCGGATTCAACGGCTGGTGGCTGCCTCCGAGTGGTGCTCCGCGAGTCATCTCGATGGTCTGGACCCCGCAATCGTCACTGGACATCGCGTTGCTCCTCGCCGCGTTCGGGGTGATTGCCTGCATCATTTTGGCCGTTGTGGATCGCAGCGGGCGTGCGGCTTTGGCCACCCCGGACGCACCGCGATTTGCCGACGTCCGAAGCCCGGTTTCCCGGCGGTCAGCACTGCTCGGAGCAGTGGCATTGGTAGCGCTCAGCAGCTTGGTCATTGCGCCGTTCTGGTCTGTCATCGCCTTGGTGCCTGCAGTGTTGATGGCAACCCTGACCCGTGTCCGGCTTGTCGCCGTGTCGGCAGCGGTGTTGGCCGGCGTTGTCGGGCTGATCGTTGCTCAACGCGAACGGTCGCAGCATTTCTTCGCCAATGCCGGCTGGCCCGGGAAGTTCGAAGATCTACATCGGCTCGCTGTGTTCGTGGTGGTGTTGCTGGTCAGCGCGTGCCTGTTCGACGGCGAGCGATCCGACGCCTGAATGTGGGCAGATAGCGTCGGTACCGACGGGCTGTGGGCGCCAGCCAGACAGAGCGACGGCGGCCGCCACCACCACCACCGTCTCCATCGACGAGCGGATGCGGTGTCCGCCGTAGAACAACACCGTCGTGATCCCCACCCCTGCGACCGGTAACAACAGCAACATCCGAACACGCCCTCGCACGCGCCACAAGCCGAACATTGCGCACGGCGCGAGTAGCCACCAGCTGACGATTCCGGCCCACGACGCCCACGCGTAGCGCTCCTCACCGGTGTCTTGGTGGACGAGATCGGAAAGCCCGGCCAAGTCGAGCGTTCGAGCCATCCGGGCAGTGATCACCTTGGGCAGCTCTGACTTGTGTGCGCGCGCATAGGCGATGGCAAGCGACCGTTGGCGTTGCGACCGTACGGAGGGTTCTTCGTCGGCCGAGTACAGCGGATCGTTGACAACGCATGCCAGTGACCAGCCGCCCACCTCGCGACCGTCGAACGTAGCATCGCAATAGCTGCCAAGCAGGGTGGTGCCATCGTTCGTCGTGAGTGTGACGGGTCGCTCGAACCGGGCAAGGTTGAAGCCCACCCACGGCAGCAACACCACCGAAATGCCAAGCGCAACCAGCGCGGCGCTGCCGAATCGACGGGCCAGGCGGGGTTGCGGTAGCGAACCCACCAGCACGACCAGCCCAGCGGCCATGATCATGAGTTCACTGCGTGCCAGCACGGCGAGGCCGGCCGACGCCCCGCACGCTGTGAGCCGTGCTGGTCTCGGCGCTGGTCTCGGCGCTGGTCTCGGCACTGCTCTCGGCACTGCCACCGGCGCTGCTGTCAACACACGTAGCGCCAGTAGCAACGTCACACCGACGGCGAGCACGCTGACCGACTCGGACATGACGAGACCGTCATTCATCCACATGTTCGGGTACAGCGCGGCGATCCATGCTGCCAGTACGGCGGCACGGTCGTTGGCCACCATCCGAGCAACTCTGGCCAGCACCACGATCGTCGCGATGCCGCACAACACGGTCACTAGTCGTTGCCAAGGCACCGGCTGAGACACCCAACTGACCGACGCCATCAGGACCTGCGTCAGTGGACCGTGCTCGGCGCCGGGACGATCCACAAAGATCTCGCGAAACAGCGTGCCATGCGCAAGTTGCGTCGCCTGGGCGGAGTAGTACAGCGAATCGTTCAGGAGTAGCGACTGGTGCCGTTTGTCCACCACGAGAACGCCGATCCGCCACGCTGCACCGACCGCAACCGCGGTGCCGACGCTGAACAACCGCCGTATGCGCCACACTCGGGAGCCCGGGTCGGAGCCTTGTTCGGTAATGTCATCTCCTTATGTCGTCGAACGAGCCGCGCCCGTGTCTATCGGTGGTGGTGCCGTGCTACAACGAGCAGTCGACCATTCTTGCACTGCTTGGCCGTGTCCGTGCGTCCCCGTGGGTTGCCGAGGTGATCGTGGTCGACGACGGCTCTACCGACGACAGTCGCCGGCTGCTCGCCACGGTGGATGACGGTTCTGTGCGGATCATCCACCAACCGCACAACATGGGCAAAGGTGCGGCATTGCGCACCGGGATCAGTCTCGCCACGTCCGACTATGTCGTGGTGCAAGACGCCGACCTGGAGTACAGCCCCGAGGAGTACGGCGTGCTCCTCGAACCGCTCGAATCAGGCGTGGCCGATGTCGTGTTCGGCTCACGGTTCTTGAGCGGCCGGCCGCACCGCGTGCTGTACTTCTGGCACTCGCTCGGCAACAAACTGCTCACGCTGCTGTCGAACATGTTCACCGATCTCAACCTGACCGACATGGAGACCTGCTACAAAATGTTCCGGCGCGAGATCGTGCAGGGGATCACGATCGAAGAGGACCGGTTCGGTTTCGAACCGGAGATCACCGCCAAGGTTGCCCGGGGCCAGCACCGCATCTACGAGGTAGGCATCACCTACGACGGGCGCACCTACGCCGATGGCAAGAAGATCGGATGGCGCGACGGCCTGCGCGCCTTGCAATGCATTGTCCGCTACTCGCCCATCGGCGAGCGGCTCAGGTGCCGGGGTCGGTGACGTGAGCGAAGCCCGAGCGCCACATTGGCCTGCGCTCGATGGCCTGCGCGGCGCGGCCGTGGCGGCGGTGGTCGCCTTCCACCTGGGTCGATTGTCGGGAGGATTTCTCGGCGTCGACCTGTTCTTTGCATTGTCCGGCTACCTCATCACCACCCTGATCGTCGGTGAAGCGGCGCATACCGGAGCGCTGGATCTACGCGCGTTCTGGGGCCGTCGATTCAGAAGGCTGCTACCGGCGGTGATGGTGATGATAGTCGTCGTGCTGGGCTGGCTCGCCCGGTGGGGTACACCTGCAGAGCAAGCCGTCGCCCGCACCGACGGACAATGGGCGCTGCCGTACATGGCCAACTGGCACCTCATCGCTGCATCGCGTGACTACTGGGCTGCGGCCACCACGGCTTCGGTGTTCCAGCATCTGTGGAGCCTCGCAATCGAGGAGCAGTTCTACTTGGTGTGGCCGCTCATCGCGTGGTTGTGCTTGCGACGCCCACGCGGCGAACGCACACTTGCCCTCGTCGCTGGCGTCGGGGCCTTTGCGTCGGTGGCGGCACTCATTGCCATGTACGACGCCACCGCCCCCACCCGGGTCTACTTCGGTACCGACACCCGTGCGTTTGCTTTGCTGTTCGGGGCGCTGTTTGCACTCGGCCCCGTTCGTCGTCGGTTGACGACCCAAGTTGCCGGCCGGCCCCGCTCGTACCGCGTTCTCAGCGTGGCGCTTGCCGTGGCGCTGCTCTCGGCCTGGGCCCTCGGCGGCCACGTGGTCGATGCACTGCTCTCGGGTGGGTTGGTGGTGCATTCGCTGGCCGCCGCAATGTTGGTGGCGTTGCTCGCCACGATCCACCCCGCGGCGAGCCCGGTGGCGTGGCTGTTGTCTCAGCGCTGGCTGGTGTGGCTCGGAGAACGGTCATACGGGATCTATCTCTGGCATTGGCCTGTTATCGCGATTGCCGGTACTCACCTCCACAACGTGAACGGGGTCGCGCGTGACGGCCTACTCGTCGCCGTCACCCTCGCGCTCGCCACCGTGTCGTATACCGTGATCGAGCAGCCGATCCGTCGTCGCCAAGGGTGGGCGGCATCGCCGACGAGGTCGTCGCGTAGGGCGACGGTAGCCACCATGGTCCTTGCCGCGGTGGCGGTCGGTGTCGTGGCAGCGGTATCCGACGGACGCGGCCAGATCACGGCATTCGACGCGGCGAGCATTTCCCCTATCGCGGCCACCCCCGCGACGACCTCAACGAATTCGACTACCACTACGACTACCACTGCCACTGCCACTACCACTGCCACTACCACTGCCACTACCACTGCCACGACCACCCCAACTGCCCCACCGCGATCGCCCGCACGAGCAGGTGCACCCCCGGCCAGGCTGCCTTACGGGCTGCCGACGACGTCCACCGAGACGAAAGCACCGCGGCCGACAGTCCACAGGATCCTCTGGATCGGCGACTCGGTGGCGGCTGACGAGGCGCCCGCTGTCGGCGTTGCGCTCACCTCGGCGGGTGCCGAGTTCGTCGATGGATCGTTTGCCGCACGCAGGTTGGTGACCTCGGACGGCATCGACGCCGCAGCGCTGTACCCGCCGATGGTCCATGACGCGGCCGCCGACCTGGTGGTAGTGCAACTCTCTTTGTGGGATTCACCGTTTCCCATCGAGCAGCAGCGCGCTGCGTTCACCTGGTTCAGCAACCTGATCCGCGCCACAGGCGCCCAGTTGCTGTTTGTCACGCCGGCAGCAGTGCGCGCCGACCTGGTCGACCCAGGCCTCGCACGCCAGATCGTCATCGTCGGTGATCTCGTCGCTGCGGATCCACAGGGTATTGCGCTACTCGACACCCGCCCGGTTTGGGGCGATCAGGCGATAGCCGACCTGGACGGCGATGGCGCCCCAGACCGTAAGCCAGACCTCGTGCATGTCTGCCCACAGGGGGCAGCGCGGTTCGCTGCCTGGTTGGTCGACGAACTGGTGACGCGCTACGACGGACTCGCGCCGGTCTTTCCCGGGGCATGGGCGGCGGGGCCGTGGACCACCGACGCCCGATATGACAACCCCGTCGGCGCATGCGCGGCTCTGCCACCGCGCGAGGGCTAACTTGCGCCCGGTGACGGACCAGCACAGGCTCCGGTATGAACGGTCGCTCGATGGCCTTCGGGCGATCTCGGTGCTCGGCGTGGTGTTGTTCCACGCGTGCGCGACATCATCGCTCGGCACATGGTTTCGCGGTGGCGGACTTGGCGTCTCGGTGTTCTTCACCCTGAGCGGATTCCTGATCACGACGCTACTTGTCGGCGAAGTCGACCAGTATGGCTCGCCAGATCTGCGGCGATTCTGGGGACGTCGGATCAGACGACTCGCCCCCGCTGCGCTCGTCGTCGTGCTTGGCGTCCTGCTACTCAGCACCACCAGTTGGCTCGCCGTCCACCGTAGCGATGCCGTCGCAGCAATCTGGAGCTTCACGAATTGGCACGTGATCGTCTCCGGCGAGGATCAACTGCTACAGACAATCGTCGGACCGCTCGGCCCGACATGGTCACTTGCTGTCGAAGAACAGTTCTATGTCGTGCTCGCGCTCCTCGTTGCGCTGGCAGCACGTTCGTCGCGACCGAGCCGGACGCTCACCATGGTCTTCATCGCGATGATCGCGCTGTCGATCACACTCGCCAACATCGTGTCGGACTGGAGTCCCCGGTTGGAGTTCGGCACCGATGTTCGCGCCGCAGAGCTCGCCGTCGGTGGCCTGCTGGCCATCTGCGTACGCCGATGGGGGCACCGGATACCGGCGAACCGGCGCCGGCTCGACGTCGCGGCCGCCTTCGGGCTGATCACATTGGTCGTGCTGTTCCTCAGCGCGGACTACTCGCCGCGGTGGCTACTGCGTGGCGGCTTCAGCGTTGTCGCCCTCCTCAGCGCGACCGTCATCCTCGGTGCCCTCGCCCATGGCGCCACGGCCGGCGCACTCTCATCCCGGCCGCTTGTGGTGCTCGGTAGGGCCAGCTACTCGGTGTATCTGGTGCATTGGCCGGTCATCTTGATACTCACTGCAGACCGGGTCGGTCTGGGTGGCTGGAGTTTGGTCGCCATCAAGGTCGCCGCAGCGCTCGCGATTGCGGTCGTACTCCACCTCGTGATCGAGCAACCGTTACGCACCGTCACGTCAATGTCGCTGACGCGCACACTCACGATCTGGCTCACGTGTTCGGCCGCGGTCACACTCTTGGCATTGGCCATTGCCGGGTGACCTGAGGTGCCAGTGCTGAACGACATGCTCCATGCTTCGGGCCTACAGCTAGTGTTTTGGCCGGTGAACGCCGTGCCCTCATCCCAGGCAGAGCCGACGCCGCTCGAGCGTCAGCAGATCCTCGTCGCCGGGCCTCGACAACAGACGTTTTGGCACCGCGTACGCTTCGAACTCGTCGCGAAGTTGGCAGGCAATGCCGGATCGAACGTACTGCTCGACATCGGTGCCGGTGCGGGTCTGCTCGGGGACTGGATGGTCGAGCATCGACCGGGTATCGGCTACCGATTCGAAGAACTGTCATCGGTACTCGACGCCCAACTCGCGCGGCGCTTCGGCGATGCGCGTCGGTCGACACCCGGTGAACCGATCAACGCAGACACCACCGTCGCGCTTCTCGATGTGCTCGAACACATCGAGGACGACCGGGCGGCCCTGCACCAGATCCGTACACGCATGGCACCCGGCAGTCGACTTGTCATCACCGTTCCAGCACTCCAGTGGGCATATTCGTCGTGGGACACCGAACTCGGCCATTTCCGCCGATACTCGCAGCGCGGACTACGACGACTCGTCACCGAGGTCGGCCTGCACGTCGAGAGCACGGCGTACCTGTTCCCCGAGTTGCTGCCACTGCTCCCGCTTCGAAAGCTCCGCCGGGCACCACGCGACCACGTCGACTTCCCGCAACTCTCCCCGGTCGTGTCTCGCGTCGGCTACCGAATCAGTACGACGACCACCATGCTGCGGCGTCTGTGGCCGTGTGGCACATCGGTCATGCTTACCGCCACAGCCCCGTACCCACATGACTGACGCCCACATGGCTGACGCGGCCTCCACGCTTCGCGATGCGCCCACCCTGTGGGTGGTCAGTCCGATGTTGCACGACACCAAATCGCTCATCCGACTGCGCACCGAGACCGCAACGGCGTGCGCTGGCGCTGGCATCATGTGGCCGATTCGTCACCTGGTCGTCGACGACTCTGCCGGCACCGACCATGACATCGTGTGTCTCGCTCCGCTCGACAATGTCGAGATCCTCACCCCGCCATTCAATCTCGGACACCAACGCGCGATCGTGTTCGGCCTTCGTCACCTTGCTGCGCGTCTCGGCCCCGACGACATCGTGGTGACCATGGATTCCGACGGCGAAGACCAGCCGGACGATGTGCCGAGATTAGTGGCAGCGCTCGAAGCCGAACAGGTTCCGCTCGCGCTCGCGCTGCGTACGAAACGGTCAGAACCCTTCCGCTTCCGGATGATGTACCTCGCGTTCCGACTGCTGTTCAGAGTGATGACCGGCACCACGGTGAAGTCCGGCAACTTCGCTGCGCAACGCGCACCCTCGTTGCAGGCGACGATCGACCATCCCAGTTTTGATCTGTGCTATTCGTCCACACTGCTCGCTCTTCGCCGACCGACCGCGTCGGTACCATGCGCACGCGGTCACCGATTCGCCGGTGTATCGAGGATGAACTCGTATGCGCTCGTGGCGCACGGCATGCGAATGCTTCTGCCGTTCTCGGAACGGATTGCAGTGCGAATGATGGTGGTAGCCGCCGCGATGTTCACCACAATGAGCACGTACCTCGTGCTGCTCGGCCTTGGCGTGTTCGGCGAACGGCCGGGCGCCACGGCGATCACCCCGCTGGTCGCGATCGTCGCGGTGTTCCTGGCCAGCTTCATGGGGTTCGTCGTGCTGTTCTCGAGCTTCGCGCAGTCGTCGGCCATTGCGATGAAGGGAATTGGCGTGCCCGCCCCAACCGGTCAGGGGTCGTGAACCACACCGAACCGTCCGTCTCGCAACCGCAGGAGCCGGGCCCCGGTCGTGCTGTTCGAGCGGTGATCATCGCGATCGTCGTGCTGCCGATCGTGGCGGCCGTCGCGCGCGCTCTCGTCCACCACTGGTTCCCCATCGGCGACGACGCGCTCCTGTACATCCGTGCCAGGGACGTGTTCACCGCACATCACCCGTTGCTCGGTTCGTGGACGTCGGCATCGCTCAGCATCGGTGTCGACGTCAACAACCCCGGTCCGATCTATGCCGACCTAGTGGCACCGTTTGCACACGTTTTCAGTGCCGGCCCGGGCGCTGCACTTGGGGTGGGCACCATCAACATTGCTGCCGTCATCGGCATCTCCGTGGCGTCTCGTCACATCGGTGGTTGGTCGATGCAGCGCTGGTTCCTGCTGGCATCGGCGGCGTTGTGCTGGACGATGGGCAGCGAACTGCTCTTCGACATCTGG
Source organism: Actinomycetes bacterium (assembly GCA_025359865.1). Taxonomy (GTDB): domain Bacteria; phylum Actinomycetota; class Acidimicrobiia; order Acidimicrobiales; family Ilumatobacteraceae; genus VFMC01. The sequence continues at coordinate 33,356 of JANYDH010000189.1, forward strand.
CAGGCCCACGCGCTGTTGCTCACGTTCCTGCTCTATCTCGTTTTGCTGATCGGACTGTCCCAGGGACGCTCGCGTTGTGTCCCCTGGGCGGTCGCCATCGCATCACTACTGGTGCAAACGCACATCAGCTACGTGTACATCCTGGCCACACTCACCCCGGTGGCCTTGCTGCTGTCCTGGCACGATCGACATCGGCTCACACGGGCTGGCGTGATCAGCGGCCTTCGGTCGCGCACCGGGGTCGTGTCGGCCGCCGTACTGATCCTGCTTTGGTCGCAGCCGGTCATCGAGCAACTGTTCGGTGAAGGCCAAGGCAACCTGGCACGACTTGCGACCAACTCAGGGGGTGGTGACCTCACCGTCGGGGCACGCAACGCGACCAAGATCGTTGCCGCACTGATCGCACTTCCACCCTGGTGGCTGCGCAGCGGCTTTTCGACTACCGTCCCGATCACGCGACTCACGGACAGCCCGGACGGCCCACAGTTGGTGATCCAGGGTCTTCCCAACGGCATCCTCGCCGGATTCGCTCTCGTCGCGCTCGTCGGTCTGCTCGTCCTGGTTGCGGTGGCGTGTCGACGCATCGGAGCCACGATCCAATCGAATGCGTGCGCACTTGCTGCGTCGGGCGTCGTGCTTGCGGTCGGATGCCTCGCCGTGCTCACCGTCGGCAGGGTTGGGCTCGCACCACATCACGTTCGTTGGATCTGGACGTTGTCGGTCTTCACCCACATCGTGCTGATCTGGAGCGCGCTCACGGTTGCCGTCCACTACGTTGGCCGACCGCTCTGGCGGCGAATCGCCACGCCGGCAATCCTTGTCGCCACCACCGCATTCTCGGCGGCCAACGTGCCGTATTTCGCGCAGCAGGAGGGGCCGGTGGCGTTCTACGGTTCGATGGCAGCTCTGCGCGAGATCTTCCGCCAGCTCGAACCGCTGCGGGCCGAAGCGCCCATTGTGTACAACACCTCCAACCTGCGTGTGTTCGAGCCGTACAGCTCGGCGGTGATGATGCGACTGCAAGAACTCGGGATCGAGTTTCGGGTCACCGACCCGGTCATGGTCCGTCAGCTCGGCAACGGTCGCAAGGCGAGCGGTGACGAGACCACGTCGATCATGCAACTGGAAGGCTCCGACGCACTGCTGTACGACGGCCCGGGCTGTCGGTTCGCAATCGCCGACGGCGTATCAGACTCGGAGGCAGCCGTTGCCTCCAACGCAGCAGAGTTGCTCACCGCGGGGCTGATCGACGGCTTGGTCACGGTCGACCCGTCGATGCTCTCAGCCGATGAGCAGACCCGGTACGCCGCTGCAGGCACCGGCGACGTTGTGGTAGCCCGAAGGCTGGTCTACGAAGGCTTCGTGCAGCGGTGGACCGACGCCGGTGCTGCGGACATCGCTCCTACGTTGGTCGATCAACTGGCCAAGGCTGGGGGCGTTGCCAACAACGCAGCGATCCGCTCCACATTCGATGCGATTGACGACTGGGTGGTCTCCACGTACGCACTCGTCGCCACCAGTTTCTGCTGACTTTTGGCGTTGGGCTGTCATTGACAGCAGCCCAACGCCAAAAGTCAGCCAATTCTTCGAGATATACTCGGCCGTAACGATATATACTGGGCAAGTGAGCAAACACCTCATCGACGTTGATGACCATGCGCTCAGCGCTGCTCGCGCCGAGCTCGGCACCACCACGATCAAGGACACTGTCAACGAAGCGCTCCGGCGGGCAACGAGCGAGCGTTCCAAACGCGTCCACCGGGCTCTCGATGTGTTGGCCGGAGCCGATCTCGAGGACCGGGAGCAGGCGTGGCGCTAAGCCATCTGGTAGACACAAGCGTGCTGACCCGCCTGGGCCGCCCGAGCATTCGTGACGTGATCGAGCCGATGGCACGGGCAGGGCAACTCGCTCGCCCCGGGATCTGCGACCTGGAGATTGGCTATTCCGCCCGCAACGCTGATGAGTGGGATCGCCTCCTCGGTGCGTTGGACGCCTTCGACGCTGTCGAGACGAACGCAGCTCATGTCGCCCGCGCCATGCAGGTGCAGCGAATGCTGGCGGCGCGAAGCCAACGTGGACGCAAGCTCGCCGATCTGCTCGTGGCCGCTGCCGCCGAAGCGCTCAACCTGACGGTGCTCCACTACGACGCCGACTTCGAGCACATCAGCGCGGTCACCGGCCAAGCGCACCAATGGGTCGTACCAGCAGGCACTATCGACTGACCTCATCACGGGTCAACACCGTCGATCAGTCGGTGGCGGCCTCAGCCGACTAGCTTCGCGACGATCATCGAGGCCCAGGCACGCGCCGGGCGACAATGCGAAGGGGACGACATGAAGGTCGACGGAGGCATCGGAACGGACCTGCACAAGGTGGCAGCAGCAGCGAAGGAGGTCGAGGCATCCGGCTACACAGGTGCTTGGACCGCAGAGACGTCGCACGACCCGTTCCTACCGCTGCTACTCGCAGCCGAGCACACCGAGACGCTCGAGCTCGGCACGTCGATCGCCGTCGCGTTCGCGCGCAACCCGATGACGCTGGCCAACATCGGGTGGGATCTGCAGAGTTTTTCCAAAGGCAGATTCATCCTTGGGCTCGGCAGCCAGATCAAGCCGCACATCACCAAGCGGTTCAGTATGGAATGGAGCCACCCGGCGCCGCGGATGCGTGAGATGATCCTGGCCATCCGCGCAATCTGGGACACGTGGGAAAATGGCACGCCACTCGCCTTCCGTGGCGACTACTACACCCACACCCTGATGACGCCGTTCTTCGCCCCTGACCCAGCCGACCTTGCCGGATTCGGTGTGCCGAAGATCTTCCTTGCGGGCGTCGGCGAACTGATGACCGAGGTTGCGGGCGAAGTGTGCGACGGTTTCTTGTGCCACGGCTTCACCACCGAGAAGTACCTGCGCGAGGTCACCATTCCGGCTCTGGCCCGCGGCAGGGCGAAGGCTGGCAAGACGATGGAAGGTTTCGAGATCGTCGGTCCGTCGTTCGTCGTCACCGGCAACAACGAAAGTGAACTCGCCGCCGCGGCCACCGGCACGCGTCAGCAAATCGCGTTCTACGGATCGACTCCCGCCTACAAAGGCGTGCTCGAGATCCACGGGTGGGGCGGATTGCAAGAGGAACTCAATGCTCTCTCCAAGCGCGGCGACTGGGTCGAGATGGGCAAGCTCATCGATGACGAGATCCTCAACACGTTCGCCGTCGTCGGTGAGCCCGAAACCATTGCCTCCGAACTGCACCGCCGGTACGGAGACGTGATCCAGCGAATCAGCTTCTATGCGCCGTACAAGAGCGACCCCGACCGTTGGCGCAAGGTACTCGCCGACCTCACCGCGGCCTAACATCTGGTCGGGTCCTTGATGTGGGCAACGAAGGCGAGGGTGAGGCGAAGCCGTTCGACCTTTGGCGGTGGGTTGTCATTGACAGGTTGTCGCAAAGTGCGGGTGAGGTTGACGGTACCCGATCCCGATCCCGATCCCGGCCGTGCTGTCGCGCTGCAGCGTGAACGTTCGTTGCGTGACAGGCGGGCGTGGTGGAAGTCTGCACCAGCGCCCACGACGGCTGTGCGGGCAGGATCGCGTCGACTTTCATGTCGCCAGCCCCGATAACTCGACGCGACTCCTTCCGGAAAGCCGTAGCGGGCAGGATCGCGTCGAGTTTCAGGTCGCCAGCGCCGATAACTCGACACGACTCGGCACCGCAACAACGGGTTGGTCCGGCGGGCGGGCTGTGAGTCGATGACGTCGCACCGGCTTGTGCGGCACAAGCACGAGTTCAGCAACGACCATGACACCGGTGCCAACAACACGACCAGACGGCCAATCTCACCCGCCACACCCCACCCGCAACTTGCGACAGCCTGCGAAATCCAGGAGTTGTTCACAAGGCTTGGTCGCGGCTTCGGTCCAAAATGGATCAGCAATGCGCCGGTCCGCCGGAACGGCACCGACACTGGCAGACTCGGCAACCATGAGCACACGTCTGGCAGGTACTGGCATCTGGAGTGGCATGTTGCGGTACGGCGACCCGGGCCAGATCGCGGCGGCTGCCACCGAACTGGAAGCGCTTGGATACTCCGCATTGTGGATTCCCGACGTCGGTGGTGACCTGTTCGGTCCGCTTGCGAGCTTGCTCGCAGCAACGACCACAGCGACGATCGCAACCGGCATCCTCAATGTCTGGATGCACACGCCCGAGGAGACGGCTACGGAACACACGCGCCTCACGGCCGAGCACGGACCGCGCTTCCTGTGCGGCATCGGCATCAGCCACCGTCCGTTCATCGACCACGTGAACGCACCCGGCACCTACCAGAGACCGGTGGAGACGATGGCGAGCTACCTCGATGGGCTCGATGCCGCACCCACGCCGCTCGCTGCCGGCAATCGACTCATCGCTGCACTCGGCCCGAAGATGCTCGAACTCGCCCGCACCCGGACCGCCGGCACACACCCGTATCTGGTGACGCCGGAACTCACCGCCAAGGCGCGCGCTGGCATCGGACCGGATGGTCTGGTGGCCAGCGAATTGGGTGTCGTCCTCGAAACCGATCCCACCCGGGCACGGGAGATCGCCCGGTTGCATCTTCGGACGTACCTCGGGTTGCCGAACTACTCGAACAACTGGAAGCGGCAGGGCTTCACCGACGATGACATCGCCGATGGTGGCAGTGACTGGCTCGTCGACGCTCTCGTCGCCTGGGGTGACGAGGCGGCCATCGTCGCCCGGGTGCAGGAGCACCGCGACGCGGGCGCCGACCACGTGTGTGTCCAGGTGCTCACCAGCGACCCGACGGCGTTGCCGGTCGACGAATGGCGAGTGTTGGCGCCAGCGCTGGTGACGGCGTGATCACCGACCTGATCCGGACGCAGCGATGCCCAGAACTGCTCCCAGTCGAACGTTGCCGTAGACGCCTCTGACTCGGTCAAGTCGTGGTTGTGGGGGTCACGCGTCAGTGCCGAACGCCTGGACGCGGAGCGAGAGGATCAGGTCTTCGGTGACCACTCGTCCGTCGCCGGATCCGAGTCCGTCGGCGATCAAATCGCGCCACGAACTCGAGCCACGATGTACTCACGCAACGATTCCGGCAGGGCAACGCTCATCGTGTTGCGACTCACAAGCCCAGTATGCAAGTGCTATCAACAGTTGTCACCTTGCTGAACGACTCCCGCAACCCGATCGATTCTTCGGCGGCGCTGAGAACGGTCTCGTTTCGCGGACTGGCCCAGTTGTCACACCCGTGGTGTACAAACAGGTGTGGCCATTTCATGTGTGTACTGCGGCGGCAGCCATGCCGACCCAACAGGAGTCCGGGCGTGCTGGCAGCGCACCGAGGCGGGCGACGACCGACTACCGGCTGCATCCACTGCTGCTCCCTCAGCGGCCGCGCCGATCATGGCCGTCGATGTCCACCATGAACCCTTCCAGCTGGAGACCCTGGCGATCGCAGCTCATCCGTTCGGCCGTACCCTCGTCATCCGTCCAGGGCAACAACGTCCGGCTCAGTGGGACTGCGCCGCTCGGCGCCCGATCACCATGGCCGACTTGGTCGATCCGGAATCCGCCATCGCCGAACTGCGTACCGAGGCCGAGCAGCGACGGTCGATCATCATCGAACTCGACGCCGACGTTGCGGCGATTTTGGCGACCGCGCAAACAACGCACGAAGCCCCTTCCACCCTCGGCCCGCACTTTGAGTTTCTGATGTCCACCCTTGCGCATCTGGTGTTCTCCAACGCGATCGATGCCACGGGTCCATGTGCGATCGACTGGCCAGTGCGCCGCCGGGCGCTTGAACTCGGCGCATCGCCGGTAACAGACGGCCGGGGCGATGTCGTGTTGCCCGACGGCACCCGCGTCTGGCTCGACTGCGGTCCCATTCGTTTCACACCTCCTATCGCCGGCGTCGCCGTGCTACACCGCGTCGTGGTGGAGCACGGTTCACTCACACCGTTCGGCTCCAACGACACCAGCGCCGACTTGGCGCCCGACCAACTGGCAGCAGTGATGCACGAGGGTGGGGCGGCGCGCATCATCGCCCCGGCCGGAGCCGGCAAGACCCGCGTGCTCACCGAACGTGCCCGCCATCTCTTGCACCACTGGCACGTGCCCGCCGGTGCCGTCTGCCTGGTGGCGTTCAACAAGCGCGCTCAAGAAGAGATGCAGGCGCGCACGACCGATCTTCGCGGGCTCCAGGTGCGCACGCTCAATGCCATTGCGCTTGCCATTGTCAACGGCAGTGCGCCGTTCGCCCGGCAAGAGCGGCGCTTTCAGACCATCGACGAAGGCGAGGTGCGGCGGATCATCGGCAGACTGGTGGCCTTCCCGCGCAAGCGCAATGCCGACCCCGTGGCCACCTGGATCGAAGCGTTGTCGATCGCCCGATTGGGTCTTCGCTCAGCCGACGATGTCGAGGCGATGTACCAGGGCGAAGTCGACGGATTTGCCGACGTGCTGCCCCGATACCGCCATGAGCTCGACCGCGCCAAACAACTCGACTTCGATGAACAGATCCAACGCGCGATCGAGGTACTGCTCACCGACCACACCGCTCGAGTCGCGGCCCAGCGGGCATGTCGGATCATGCTGGTCGACGAGTTTCAAGACCTCACGCCTGCGCATGTGTTGCTCGTACGGCTGCTCGCCGGCCCCGACGGCGCAGTGTTCGGTGTTGGCGACGATGACCAGACGATCTACGGCTACAACGGGGCCGACCCCGGCTGGCTGATCGAGTTCGAGCGGCTCTTTCCGGGTGCCGGCGATCATCCTCTCGAGGTCAACTACCGCTGCCCGAGCGACGTCGTGGCCGCTGCGGCCACGCTGCTTTCTCACAACACCCGACGGGTTCCGAAGCACATCCGGGCGGATCACGCCCAACTCGGCCTGACTGTCGAACCGACTGGCAGCGCAGTCGCGACCACCCTGCGAATCGTTCGTGATGCGGTGCAGTCGGCGATACCCACGAGCGACATTGCCGTGCTCACGCGTGTCAACTCGCTCTTGGCGCCGGTGCAGGTCGGGCTCGCGCAGATGGGCGTCGCCACCACCGGTGGGGTGGGGCGCGAGTTCATCGAGCGCACTGCGGTCAGGGCTGCGCTCGCCTGGTTGCGGCTGGCCATCACCGACGAACAACTCGATGCCGACGACTTGGCCGAGGCGCTTCGCCGCCCCTCACGCCCGATGCATCCCAACATCGCCAAGTGGGTCGCCGAGCAACGTTCGGTCGAAGGCCTACGTCGCCTGGCGGGACGAATCACAACTGAGCGCGACGCTCAGCGGGTCGGCGAGTTCACCGACGACATCGAACGGCTGCAACGCATGGCGCGAAGCCATGGCACCACTGCAGGCATGTTGGGCGCGCTGCGCGATTCGATCGGTCTGGCCACCAGCATCGCATCACTCGACACCCATCGCCGTGGGATGAACCGGGCCGCACAGAACGACGACCTCACCGCCATCGCTCAACTTGCCGAGTTGCAACCCGATCCACGATTGTTCGAGGGGTGGCTACGGCAATGGGTCAGCGGTTCCTGGCAAGCGGGAGGCGTCACGCTCGCCACCGTGCACCGGGTGAAGGGCCAGGAATGGCCGCTGGTGATCGTCCATCAGGCCGACGACGACCAGTTTCCACATCGCCTGGCCGACGACATAGAAGAGGAACGCCGCGTGTTCCACGTGGCGATCACCCGCTCCGCCGCCCGACTGCACATCGTCGCCGACGGCACTCCCTCACCGTTCATCGCCAACCTCACGAACGAACCGACCAGTCGCCGCCAAGCGACCACCGCATCCGTCACCGGCGCCACCGCCAAAGACACGCCCACCGCCAAAGACACGCGAACCGGCGGAGTTTCGAGCGCGCGTGCCACTGCGGCCCCGAAGCAGTCACCGGGGGCCAAGCCGAACCGCGAGCTCACCGGAGCACAGTCGGTGCTGTTCGAACGACTTCGATCGCTGCGCCGTGAACTGGCTGCCGGCAAGCCTGCCTACACGGTCTTCCCCGATTCCGTGCTCTACGACATTGCGGTCGAATGCCCCACCACCTTGGCCGTGCTCGGCCGTATCAAAGGCATCGGTCCGAGCAGACTCGACCAGTACGGATCCGCAGTGCTGGCCGTGGTCGAGGAGGCCGCGCCCACCAGTACCTGAGAAGCGACAAGACTGACCGCATGAACCACCACCTTGCGCCGCTCAGTATGATCGTGGCGATGACGATCCTCGCCGCGTGCGGCAGTGATTCGGCGAGCAGTGCCACCAGCATCACCGCCAGCTCCACCGCCACAACCACGCCGACGGCCGCTTCGACCCTTGCGCCGAGCACCACCGGCACACTGCCAACGTTGCCATCCGATTTGCCGCCCACCACTGAGGTGCCGTCGCCCACGTTGTCGCCGACCACAGCTCCACCCGTCACCGTTATGCCTGCGGTAACCGAGGCACCGCCCACAACCAGCCCTCCAGCTACTGAACCATCAACTACAGAGCCTCCAACAACGGTGTCGACACCCGGTAGCACGGTCCCCGGCGTTGGTTGCGCGGGGCCAACTTCGGTTCCGTCGGCTGCTACGAACGTCACCACGATCAGCGGTGACATCGACGGTGATACACATCCGGACACCGTCACCTCGTACTCGCTCGACGGAACCCCCCACGTTCATGTCACGTTGTTCACTGGTGGTAACAGCGACATCGAAGTCCCAATCGGCTTCGCCGACAGTGTGTCGATCAGCTTCGAAGACATCGACCATTCCGCGGGCGCAGAAGTTCCCCCGCCGGTCGCCGTGCTCGCGATCGGTGCAGGCAACGCCGGGAGCGCGTTCGCAGCATTCCTCACTTTGACCCCGCAGTACTGCATCGCACAGTGGAGCCTCAATGGCCAGCCGTACTCCATCCGTATCTCGCAACAGGGTCCGTATACCGGTCTCGTCTGCGATGGCGCTGCAGGCCACATCTTCTATTCGGTGGTCGAGGCGAATCAGCAGCCAGACACGAGTTGGCTCGCCACCTCGTCAGTGCTCACGCACAACTTCACCACGGCGGTGCTCACCGCACAGCCATCGCAGACCGTCGCCGACAGCCCGAGCATCCCCCACGACTTCGGTGACATCGTGAACTGCGGCCACGCGCCGTTGTTCCCCTGACATCACCGATGACACGACCGAGTCGATATCAGCCACCAGTTCCTCGAAGTCCGATCAACCAGCGGCGGACGTTCTCGCCCAGTGCCGACACGTCGTAGCCGCCCTCCTGCAACACTGCGGTCGGTAGGCCGAGTTCGGCAACCAGAGCACCACAGCGTTCGAACCCGTCAGTGGTAACGGCAAGGTCGGAGATCGGGTCGGTGATGTAGGTATCGAGTCCGAGCGAGACGATGAGTGTGCTCGGCCCAAATGAACTGATCGCTTGGCATGCGACAGCAAGGGCCGCCACGTAGTGGTCGTCATCGGTTTTGAATGGCAACGGGAGGTTGAGGTTGTTGCCCAACCCGCGCCCGGTGCCGGTCTCATCGGCGTATCCAATCGAGTACGGATACGCACGGGCCGGGTCACCATGTAACGACACATACTGCACATCGTCGCGATCGTAGAAAATCTCCTGGGTGCCGTTGCCGTGGTGGTAATCCACATCCAGCACCGTCACCTTGGTGCCGGTGGAGCTGGCGATGTGGTGCGCAGCCACGGCAGCGTTGTTGAAGAAGCAGTATCCGCCGTACATCGACGAGGTGGCGTGATGGCCGGGCGGGCGACACAGGCCGTAGGCCCAAGGCGCGCCGTCGAGCACCATCTGCGTTGTGGTGAGTGCCGTGTCGACGGCACCGCGGGCCGCCTCATAGGTGCCCTCCGTGAGCGGACTGGTGGTCTCGAAGCACCACCATCCGAGCCGGCCGTTGATCGACTGCGGCTCTCGTGCCTCGGTCATCTTGTTGCGCAGCCCGGCCCGGAAGAACATGTCCGGCATCACCTCGCGGGTCGCAGGATTGTGTTGCTGATACTCGGCCCAGGCAGTACTCATGAACCGCACGAGGCCGGGATCATGCACGGCGGTGATCGGGTCAGTCCCCCACTCCGTCGGGCTGACGAATGTGAACGAAGCATCGGCCTGAAGGGTCTCGCGGATCGCTTCGGCCCGACCGATGTGCTCGAACGGGCTGTGCAGCCGAGACGTCTCGAACTCGAGATGCGGGTCGTGGAGCAGATGGGCGGGCGTGTAGACGACGTTCACTCTGCCATCGTGTCACTTCCGGCTGTGACTGGGCGAGTGATCGGAGCGGGAGCGAATCAAACTCGCTCGACCCGCGCCGCCCAACACCCTCTGGTCGCGTTGTGTACGTGCAGCTGCCGACTCGCCGGATCGCTCAGAAACCGTTCGATGGTGACAAGCAGGTCAGAGCCCGCGATGACTGCCGCATCGACCATCATCTCGTGCTCGTCGAAGGCTCTCACCGATAGCTGTCGTCCGGTCAATTGCGTCGGAAGTTCGGCTGAACTGCGATGAGCAACACATGGCACGCGATGGAGGAAGATCGGGCTTGCCGATCGATATGATGACTCGGTCGCAAACGGATCGTGCGAGACGAGGATCAGTTCCTCTCCGATCTTGGCGTCACACAGGCATTGTCGGCATGGATACCCCGGGTACTCATCTGCGACATAGACCGGGCCGCCACGGCGGCGCAACTCGTCGGCGATAGACGGGTCGATAGCAATGACGACGAACTCGGCGGTGGACATGTCGCCCAGTGTGCTCCGCTGATGGCCGTCGCACTAGCGGGCTTCGGACACGGCGTAGGGATTGAGAGCGGGCATTCGGCTTTCCGCACGGGGTGACTCAATCACGTGCACATCCAAGCCCCGCGACCGAGGTCAATCGAGTTCGAGGACGAGTCGCAGTCCATCGTTGAGGGCTACGAGTTCTTCGTGTGTCACGCGCCCAACGAATTCGCCGAGTCGTTCGGGCACGACGGCTGACGTCTGCTCGATCAAAACATGAGTCTGTTCATCGTTGATCGTGATCGTCGGACGAAAGATTCGTGGTGGTGCAGACCGGGATGTGGGCGCCACGAGCACGGTCGACAGCATCAAATCATCGGACTGCACGATGACGGCGTAGCGACCCCCCTGCTGCTCACCTCCTCGCGCTCCACGCGCCGCTCGGAGTCGATGGATGTCACCATGCACGCAGCTCGTCCATCTCCGAGAGCACCGTGCGGCTTTCAGCGAGGTCGTCTTCGTCATGCATCAGGGCCAGCGATTCGATGTGCATTTGCTCGCGTCGACGGAGCCGCACGGCGTCGACGAGTGCCTGACGAATGGCGTCTGACGCGCTCGATCCGCTGGCCATCAGTTCAGCGAGGGCTCGTTCGGAGCGCTCGTCGGTACGAAAGTTGGTACCGGCATACGACAACCATACGACGTGAGGTAAGACACTTCAACCACGTGACACGGTACGAATCAGCCGGACAACTGAGCACCACTGATACGACGGAATTCCCCGACGTTTGGCGTTGGGCTGTCATGGACAAGCTGTCGCAAAATGTGGTTACGGTGTGGCGGCACCCCGTCCCGACCTCGCTGATGTGAGTGGTGTGGCGAGCTCGACACGTGGAGGCACGTGTGCCTACGTAGCGACACGTGCCTCCACGTGTCGCCGCGATCAGCGATTCGAACTCGCCACGGCGCAGACCCGGTCCCCAGCTGACTTCCTCTCAGCCGCGCGTGCCACCACCTCAGCCCGCCGAGCGACAGCCACGGGCGAAGTGACGAACACAACGCGCGAAAATGCCATCTCGTTCTGCACTTCGCGAATCCACGTCGCACCACCCGATCTTTGGCGTTGGGCTGCTGCCAACAGGCTGTCGCACAATGCTGTGTGGTGGTGTCGCGGGTGAGGTTGGCCGTCTGGTCGTGTTGTCGGCAACAGTGTCATGGTCGTTGCTGAACTCATGGTCGTGCCGCAAAAGTCGGCTCAACATCGGCGACTGACAGCCCGCCCGCCGGGCCTACCCGTTGTTGCGCTGCCAAGTCGCGTCGAGTTATCCGGGCTGGCGACATGAAAGTCGACGCGATCCTGCCCGCAACGCCTTTCCGGGAGGAGTCGCGTCGAGTTATCGGGGCTGGCGACATGAAACTCGACGCGATCCTGCCCGCACAGCCGTCGTGGTCACTGATGCAGACTTCCACCACACGCGACTGTCATGCAACGAACGTTCACGCTGCAGCGCGACCGCACGACCGGGATCGGGACCCGGATCGGGACCCGGTACCGACACACTCCATCCGCAAGTTGCGACAACCTGTTGACAACAACCCAACGCCAAAGGTCAGCCATCAACGGTGAGCGCCAGCGGTGGGGTAGCTTTCGCGCACCACTACGTCGAGCGATCGTGCGGCAATTCGATCGATCTACCCATTGCGACTCGAAGGACGAACCTGATGACCACCTCCGATCTGTTCCACCTGTCGGCAATCGACGCGCTCGCCCGCTTCCGTAGCAAGGATTTATCGCCGGTGGAGCTGCTCGACGCGCTGATCGAACGGATCGAGGCGCACGAGCCGACAATCAACGCGGTCTGTGATCGCCGCTACGACGAGGCGCGTCGAGAAGCAGAAGCCTCCGCCTCGCGCTACGCCGGCAACGGCAACGCAGCACGGCCGCTCGAGGGGCTGCCGGTGGCGGCGAAGGAAGAACAGCCGATGGCCGGGCGTGTGAACTCGTTCGGCTCGTTGATCTATGCCCACAACGTGGCCACCGAATCCCATCCCGTGATCGAACGAATCCAAGATGCCGGTGGCATCGTTCACATTCGCACCACCACGCCCGAGTTCAGTTGTGCCGGATTCACCCACAGCCGCATCTGGGGCGTCACCCGCAACCCGTGGAACACTGACTACACGCCGGGTGGATCTTCTGGTGGTTCCGGCGCAGCCTTGGCTGCCGGATATGCGCCGCTTGCCACTGGTTCCGACATCGGTGGGTCGATCCGCATCCCTGCATCGTTCTGCGGGGTAGTGGGATTCAAAGCACCGTTCGGCCGTGTGCCCGCAATGCCACCTTTCAACCTCGATCAGTACTGTCACGACGGCGTGATGGCGCGAACTGTGGCCGACTGCGCATTGCTGACGAACGCCATCACGGGCAGGCACCCACACGACATCGCCTCGCTCCCCGACCCCCCGCAACTGCCTCTCGGCGCAGACTCGATCAGCGGCATGCGGATTGCGCTGTGCATGCGCCTCGGCGATTTCCCGCTCGAACCGGAGATCGAGGCCAACACTCGACGCTCGGCAGCAGCGCTCCAGGCTGCGGGAGCGACTGTTGTCGAGGTCGAATTGCCGTGGACGATGGAGGCGATCTACGCCGCAGCGCAGGCTCACTTCGGCACGATCTTCGGACCATCGGTGGGTGCCGAACTCGCGGACAACGCCAACCTGCTCACCACCTATGCACGGGCGTTTGCCCAGAACTTGTTGTCGTCGAAGTTGGGGTTCGTCGAAGGATTGACCCTCGAAGGCCAGATCTACCGCCCGCTCGGCGAACTGTTGAACGAGTTCGACGCGTTGATCTGTCCCACGATGGGGTCGCGAGGCTTCCCTGTCGGCGAGGACTACGTGAGCACCACGTGCACCGTCAACGACGTGCCGCTTGCGAACTACATCCTCGGCGCGTTCACACTTCCGTTCAACATCGCCAGCCGTTGTCCCGTGATCTCGGTACCGTCAGGCGTGGCCGACAACGCAGTGCCGACCGGCGTGCAGATCGTCGGGCGCACCTACGACGACGTCACGACGTTCCGTATCGCCCACGCCCTAGAAGCGGCAACCGGAGGCTTCGCTCATCCGGTGATGTGAGGCCCTTGGCCCGACGCGCTACGAACGCTACGAGGATGCACCGGAGTAACGGCGCAGACCACGAGACCACACCCACCGACTCAACAGCCCGAGCACGACGGAACTCACAACGGCGATGGCCACGGTGCCGATGGTCAACCGGTTGGTGGCCGCCTCGGCTGGCACGGTAACTGCAAAGCCGATCGGCACCAGGAACGTCAAGCCAAATCGCATCCATCGCGGGTACACCCCGACGGGGTACTGGCCGGAACGAAACAGACCCTGGAACAGTTCTTGGATCTCGCCCACACGGAGGAGCGCGTCGGTTTCGTCGCTGAGTTGTACCAGCGCGACGATCAACACCACCATGCCCGCAATGATGTCGACGCCCTGCCAGATCTGCACCTGGCGAATGCTCACAAGCGTTTGTGCATCCGCAGGTTTCGTGAGGGCATAGTCGAGCGTGCCGCGTTGGATGCCCTCAACGAGTCGCTCCATGTTCGGTTGCACGATCATCCGCAGGATGCCGCCCACCATTGTGAACACACCCATCACGGCCAGCAACTCCGGTCGGCTCCAGCCCGCAAGCTCAGTGGTGCGACCGAAAACAACAGCGAGCCCAATGAGCCCAGCGCCGAGCGTGATCGATGACCGCAGCAGTTGCATGAAGACGTTCGCCCGGTACGTGGGGTCGAGCGTCGGGCGGAATGCAACAGACAGCACGACCGCGATGGGAACCCGCAGCACGATCACGATCACCTTCCATCCGGCAAACGATCCGAGGTCGTAGTGGACTGGTCGAAGCAGGTGGCCAGACAGTTCGCCCTCGCGGATCCTCGTTTCCCAACCGAGCGGCGTAAAGACGATGTTCATGTTGCGAACGAGGGTCCACACGATGAAGTAGGCAGCGAACGTTCCGGCGGTGTACCCCTCCACAGCGCCCCCGTTGGACGTGGCGATGGTGCGCCAGACAACGAGGTAGATCGTTGGCTCGACGACCATCCCGATCATGAAGAAGTAGTTCGACGCTCGGTACTGGAACTGGGTCTGCATCGAGGTCTTGATCAACGCGACGTACAGCGCGAACATTGAACGAATCCGTCCGTCTCGAACAGGCGCCTGCATCGCGGTCGTGTCACTCATCATCACCTACCGATGTGGTCGCGTTGATAGCGGTACCCGTGGCGAAGACCTTCTCGATCACATCGTCGATCGGGGGTCCTTGATGGTGAGATCGCTCACCGAATGATCGGCCAGCGGACGCGCCGTGATGTCCGCCACTTCATCGCGTGGCACGTGCAGCGACGCGGTGTCACCATCGGTCGACACGACCTCTCCGTACCTTGACAGGTCCAGAACTGCTCGATCACCGATGTCGAATCGGACGATGATGGTCTTGGTCGCTGCGAACTCGACCGACAGCGCCGACAGCGCCGACAGGTTGCCATCGAACAGCACCGCAGGACGGTGCAGGAGTGATCCGGCGATCTCCATCTTCATCCGCTCACCGAGCGACAGGTTCCGCACCGGCGCGTTGCCAAGCCCGCCGATGTCGAGCAGTTCGATCAGTTCATCACGCATTGCGACGAACTCACCTCGCGGGATCCGGTAGATAGCACGATTCAGTTCGAACGAATCGAGAGCGGGAAGATCCCATTGCAACTGGTTGCGGTTGCCCATCACGAGCGTCAGGCGGCCGAGCAGCGCCGCCTCCCTTCGGGATGGCAGATGCCCGAGCACCGTGGCCACTCCGCCGCTCGGCTGCAACAATCCCTACAGCATCTTCAGCGTCGCGGTCTTGCCTGCTCCGTTCGGCCCGAGAAAGCCAACGACTTCGCCCGGTGCAATGTCGAACGAGATATCGTCGTCGGCGCGAGCCTCGCGAGTCTTGCGGCGCACGAGGCTGCGCATCGATGCTTTCAGACCAGCATCGCGGACCGGTACTGCAAAAACCTTGGCCAGCTGGTCGACGTGGATACACGGGGCACCGGCGGTCATGAGCTACCTACCCTTGCCCTTGTGCTTGTCCCGCCTCGACCAGTTCGAGTTCCTCGCCCATATACAGCTCACGACATTTGGCGCGCTGCAGCTTGCCGCTGGAGGTCTTCGGCAAGGTGCCAGGGCGTACCAACATCACGTCACGCGGTGGCAACCCACAGACCTCGAGGGTGCGATGGTGGATGGCGTGACGCACGTCGTCAAGCGTGCGGGTGGCGTCGGCCATGCGGACTTCAGCGACGACGATGACGGTCTCTTTGCCCTTGTAGCCCTCCACGCCGAACGCGATGACGTTGCCGGCTCGCACTCCCTCGAGCGTGGCACACGCCCGTTCGATGTCTTCCGGAAACACGTTGCGCCCGCCGACGATGATGACGTCCTTGATCCGGCCACACAGGATCAGTTCGCCGTGAAGCAGATACGCAAGATCGCCTGTGCACAGCCACCCATCGCGAAAGAGCGCGTCGGTAGCATCCGGTCGCTTGTAGTACCCGGGCGTGACCGACGTTCCCCGGAGGAGCAACTCGCCGACATGGCGCTCCGGAAGCTCGCCGTAGGTCACGGGGTCGACGACCCTCATCTCCAGTCCGGGGACGGCCCAGCCGAGCAAAGGCAGCCGGCGCACATCGAGTTCCTCCTCGGCGTCAGCCAGTTCAAGTGGCTTCGCGATACCGTCGCGCTCGAGCACCTTGCGATCAACAGAATCGGTCACGAGACCGCGATGCCGCTTGGGGAAGGCTCCACCGATGGCCACCTCGGCCATACCGAACGCCGGGAACACACTGCCGGCCCGAAACCCGAACGGCTCGGCTGCTTCAACGAACGCCTCGACCGCTGCCGGGTCGACCGGTTCGGCTCCGCTGAGGGCAAGTGTGAGCGTGGACAGGTCGAGCCCTTCTGCACGTTTGAGGGCGCGGGTCGCGAGCACCCAGGCGAAGTTCGGGCCGGCGGTGGCTGTGCCTCGCCAGTCGCTGATCCACTGCATCCAATGCCCGGGCTTCGCCAGGAAGTCTTGCGGCGCCGCCTGAACCAGTTGCACGCCGCGAGTCATCGGGATCGAGAGAAAACCGACCAGGCCCATGTCGTGATACAGCGGCAGCCACGAGACCATCACCTCATCGAGCGACAACTCGGCGGCGGCACACGAAGCATCGATATTGGCGCGTAGCACCCGGTCGGGAATCATCACCCCCTTCGGCTCGCTCGTCGAGCCGCTGGTGTACTGCAAGATGACGAGCCGCTCGGGATCGTTTGCAGGAAGCTCGAGTTTCGATGCACCTGGGTGGCCGGGGCCAGGTAGGACCGCCGCCATTGCTTCGATGGGCGGATCGCCTGGGGCCGATGTGTACAGCCCCGCCAGCATGTCGTCGATCAACACCAACTTCGCATCGCCATGGCGAATTCGTGACCGGGTGCTCTCAATGAACACGTCGAGCGATCCCATTCGCATTGGCAGTGGCAGCACCATGCTCGCGACGCCGGCCAGCCAACATCCTTGGATGATGGTGATCAACGGCCGACTGGTCGGCCCGAGAATGGCGACATGATCGCCCGGCACAAGACCACGTGCTTGTAACGCGGCACCGACCGCCCTGGCCTCGTCGTGAATCTGCGCCCACGACACGAAGTCGTTGCCATCGGCGGGCGCAATCGACTGGCCGACAAATCGTACTCCCGTCGGCCGGTCGGCCGCGGTGATAAGGCGTTCGATGATCGACGATGATCCGCCGGAAGGACCGGTAGTCATCGGTTCGGTGACGGACATGAAACAACACCGTACTGCCGGGGCCCCCGTCCGTAGAATCCCTGTGCGATGAACCAAGACTCCCCGACCACCCGTGCACCGGACCCCGACTCCGACTCCGATCAGCACCAGTACGCGCACCGGTACACGGGTGCGCTCGCCCAACAGATTGAAGCCCGTTGGCAGGATTGGTGGGACGAACATCACACATTCGAGACTCCGAACCCCTCGGGGCCGCTGGCCGATGCCGAGCGTCTCGGCGATCGTCCGAAGTTGTTCGTGCTCGACATGTTCCCCTACCCGAGCGGCACCGGTCTGCATGTCGGCCACCCGCTCGGGTTCATCGGCACCGATGTATACAGCCGGTTTCAACGGATGGCCGGCTACAACGTGCTGTACTCGATGGGCTTCGATGCGTTCGGGTTGCCGGCTGAGCAGTTCGCCGTGCAGACCGGCCAGCACCCGGCCATCACCACCGCCGAGAACGTAGTCAACATGCGCCGCCAACTCCGCCGCATCGGGCTCAGCCATGATCCGCGGCGCAGCATCGAGACCACCGACCCGGCGTACTACCGCTGGACCCAATGGATCTTCAGCCAGATCTTCAATGCCTGGTACGACACCGATACCCAGCGAGCCCGCCCGGTGGCCGATCTTGTCGCGCAGTTCGAGGCCGAAAGCCGCCCCACTCCCGACGGGCGTCCGTGGTCGGACTTGTCGTCGAATGAACGGGTGAGGATCATCGATGGATACCGGTTGGTGTACATCAGCGAAGCGCCTGTCAACTGGTGTCCGGGTCTCGGCACCGTCGTCGCCAACGAGGAGGTTACCGCTGACGGACGAAGCGATCGCGGCAATTTCCCCGTGTTCAAACGGAACATGCGCCAGTGGATGATGCGCATCACCGCCTACGCCGACCGACTGATCGACGATCTCGACCTGCTCGACTGGACCGACTCGATCAAAGCCATGCAGCGCAACTGGATCGGTCGTAGCGAGGGTGCACGTGTGCGCTTCGCTTCGCCGGCGGGGCCGATCACGGTGTTCACGACGCGGCCCGACACATTGTTCGGCGCCTCGTTCATGGTGCTCGCTCCCGAGCATCCGTTGGTCGACACGCTCACCACCCCTGAGCAGCGACAGGCTGTGGCCGACTATCGGCGAACCGCCTCCGCGAAGAGCGACGTCGCTCGCCAGGTCGTCGACAAGACCAAGACTGGCGTCTTCACAGGCAGCACAGCCACCAATCCGGTCAACGGCGAACAGATCCCCGTGTGGGTGGCCGACTACGTGCTCATGGGGTATGGCACCGGAGCGATCATGGCGGTGCCATGTGGCGACGAGCGAGATTTCGAGTTCGCACGTCAGTTCGGCCTGCAGATCCCGGCCATCCAGCAGCCACCACCCGCATGGTTCGACGGCCACAGCATCGGTCCCAGCCTTGATACTCGGCACTGGCCCCAGGCGTTCGTCGGTGATGCCCCATACGTCAACAGCACCAACGGTCAACTCGACCTCAACGGCATCACCAACGTCGCCGCGGCCACACATCAGACCAATGACTGGCTCGTCGCCCACGGGCAGGGTGAACCAACCATCAACTACAAGCTGCGTGACTGGCTGTTCAGCCGGCAGCGCTACTGGGGCGAGCCGTTCCCGATCGTGTACGACGAGCACGGCAATCCACATACCCTTCCCGATGCGCTACTGCCATTGGAGCTTCCCCCGACCGACGACTTCGCGCCGCGCACGTTCGACCCCGACGACGCTCAGTCCAATCCGGAAAGCCCGCTCGACCGTCTCGATTGGTGGGTCGATGTCGAACTCGATCTCGGCGACGGCCCGAAGCGGTACCGGCGCGATACGAACGTAATGCCCCAATGGGCAGGCAGTTGTTGGTACGAACTGCGATACCTCGACCCAACCAACGAAGCATGCTTCGTCGACCGCGATGTCGAGCAGTACTGGATGGGCCCTCAAGGCGATGGCCACCCCGGCGGCGTCGACCTCTACGTCGGGGGCGTCGAGCACGCCGTGCTTCACCTGCTGTACGCCCGCTTCTGGCACAAGGTACTGCACGATCTGGGGTACGTCAGCTCCATCGAGCCATATCACCGTTTGTTCAACCAGGGCTACATCCTGGCAGCCGCGTTCAAGGACGAACGCGAGATCTATGTCGATGCGTTCGGCGTGGAGGAACGCGACGGACAGTTCTTCTACGAAGGCACCGCGGTGTCTCGCGAGTGGGGCAAGATGGGCAAGAGCCTCAAGAACGCGGTTTCGCCCGACGAGATCTACGACGCGTACGGGGCCGACACCCTGCGCCTCTATGAGATGGCGATGGGCCCGCTCGATGCCTCACGGCCGTGGGAAACCCGTGACGTGATCGGCATGTACCGATTCCTGCAGCGTGTGTGGCGCAATCTCGTGGACGAAGAGAGCGGCACCGTCCGGTCGGACCTACCCGCACTCGACGATGCCACGAACCGAGCGTTGCACCGCACGATCGACGGTGTCCGTCGGGATATGGGCGACCTGAAGTTCAACACTGCAATCGCCAAGCTGATCGAACTGAACAACCACCTCACCAAGTTGGGAGGATGCCCCCGCGACATAGCCGAGCAGATGGCGCTGATGCTGTCTCCGTTGACCCCCCACATCGCCGAGGAACTCTGGCAACTGCTCGGCCACACCGACTCGATCACCTACGAACCGTTCCCGCAGGCCGATGCCGCCCTACTGATCGACGACACGATCCTCGTACCAGTACAGGTCGACGGAAAGGTGCGGTCACGCATCACGGTCACCGCCGATGCCGACGACGACGCAGTCCGACAGGCTGCTCTTGCCGACCCCAAGGTGATCATCGCACTCGGAAATTCGTCGCCACGCAAGGTGATCGTGGTCCCTGGTCGACTGGTGAACATCGTCACGTGATGGAACTCCGACAACCCGATCAGCGACAATGATCACGTGAACTCGCGCCAGGACTCCAAACCCGTCTCCACCGGATCGTCATCGTCCACGATCTGGATCATCGGTGGCATCGTCGCGCTCCTCGTCGTCGCCGCTGGAACCGTGGCGATCGTGTCATCGACCGACAACGCCGCCACGCCGACGTCGGTCACCGTTACCTCCGTGAACGACCAAGGCACCGTCGATACGGTGGTGCTCAAACAGACTCAGCCCGTTCAGGTGGCCGGGGGTGGATTGCCCCCACTCGGCGACAGTACAGGTGCAGGCGACCCGGCGTTCGGCCAGCAGGCACCATCGCTAGTAGGCAAGTCGTTCGACGGCTCACCGGTCACCGTGTCACCCGGCAAGGCAACGCTCATCGTGTTCCTGGCCCATTGGTGCCCGCACTGCCAACGCGAAGTGCCGCGCTTGGTGTCGTGGTTCCAACTCGGCCAAGTGCCCACAGGGCTCGACGTCATCGGGGTCGCCACCGCCACCACGACCACCCGCGACAACTACCCTCCATCGGTGTGGCTGCAGCGTGAAACGTTCCCGTGGCCGATCTTGGCCGACAGCGACACGCAGACTGCGGCAACTGCGTTCGGACTCGACAGTTTTCCGTTCTTCGTGCTCGTCGATGCAACCGGCAAGGTCGTGCTCCGCCAAGCCGGTGAAGTCGAGACGGCCGACCTGACCGCCAAGATCAACGCCGCACTGGGCAATTGACAGCGAAACGGCTTGGTCGTCCAGAGCAGGAAGGCTGCACGCGGTCGGCCTCGATGCTCACGCCGAAGTCAACGTACTCCCACCAACTTCTTACCAAGGGTTTCGCTGCGCCGACCGAGTTCGACGTCACAATTTCACTGGCATGAACATTCGCATGGTGCTCACCAGACAGGGCCAGCGCGAACGCGCTCGGGTCGAGCCAATCGATCCGCTGTTGAGGATCGTGGCACAACGAGCCGACCAGGACCTGGCAGATCTCGACGCGCCTTGCGATGACCTGCCAAGCGCCGGCAAACGACAACGAGGCAAACGACAACGCGCTCGGTGTGTGGCCCTGCGCCTTCTGCTCGTGGTGATGCTCCCCGTGATGTGGTCGTACGGGCGAGCGCTCACCGGGCCGGGTAGCGACAGCCTGCAAGCCCGCACCGTCGAATGGGCTCGCGACAACCACCTCGGCTGGGCAGTCGACCGCGCCGAGAAATGGTGGTTTGAAAATCATCAGGCCAAGGTGGGCGGCACCCCCGACTTGTCCGCCGGACCGGAGGTCATCTCGATCCCGTCCGGACCGGTAGCCGCCCCTGCAGCGACGCCCGCTACACCAGTCGTGCTCTCGAGCGCGCCACCGGTAGCGCCGCTGGGCCTCGGAGTTGACGTTGCGACCACACTTGGCACCGACCTCGCCAGTGTGCCAACGACCCTTGCAGATCTCCGTTCTGGCCACCTGCATCTGCCCGCAGCACTCGTTACGCCGGCCGCAGAACCCGTTGCCGGTGAAGGGCAATGGGCCCCTCTCGGCCCGAACGTAGGCGGCATCCCAGGCGCCTTCGTCACGTCGATCCGTCCTGATGCCGAACACACCTCGGTTCTCGACGCCGTCGTCTGGATCGATCCCACGGTGTTCAGCCTGCGCCAATACCCGGGCACGAAGATTCCCGGGGCCCCATGGGACCGTCCGGACCATGTTGAAGCCGGCCGTCAGGCAGGTCTGGTGGCTGCCTTCGCCGGCGGCTTCCGGTTGCGAGACTCCAATGGCGGGATCATCATCGGGCACCGCACGTTGCAACAGATGCGGGACGGCGGAGCCACCTTGGCCATCGATGACAACGGGATGCCCAGCGTTGGCGCGTGGGGCGTCGACATCACCAACTCAGCCAACATCGACTCAGCCCGCCAAAGCCTCGACCTCATCGTCATCGACGGCACACCCGTACCCGACCTGTCCACCGACGCCAACCGCAAATGGGGTTTCACGGGACCAGCAAACAAGACTGCGGTCTGGCGGTCCGGTGTCGGCGTCCGCGCCGATGGCGCCCTCGTCTGGGTCGGCGGAAACGGGTTTACCATCGAGACCCTGGCCGAAACCCTCGTCCGAGCCGGAGCGATCCGAGGAATGCAACTCGAGATCAACCAGGAGTGGGTGCAGTTCAACACCTACGCCACAGGGGCCGACGGCCAGGTTCATGGTCAACGACTGATGAAGGGGATGCAGCACACCGGTGACCGCTGGCTCACGGAAGACACTCGCGACTTCATCGCAGTGTTCACCCGCTAAACCCAAACCGGTCATGTGTTCACGGCGAACGGGTAACGTCGCGGACATGAACGTGGACGTGGTCGACTTCGGCGCCAGTGATGCACCCGCGGCGTTCACTCGGTCGCTACGCGAAACCGGGTTCGCTGTCGTGATGAATCACCCGTTGCCACATGGACTAGTACAACAGATCTACGACGAATGGCAGGCGTTCTTCGAGACCGATGCCAAGTACGCCTACCGGTACAGCGACGACAACCAGAACGGATACTTCGGTCCAGATGTGTCCGAGACGGCCAAAGGCAACACGGTCCGTGACCTCAAGGAGTTCTTTCATGTCTATCCGTGGGGGCGGTATCCGGCCGAGGTGAGCGATGCCGCGCTGCGGTACGCCGAGCAAGCGAAGGCCATCGCCTCCACATTGCTGGGCTGGGTGCAGGACAATACTCCTGCTGACATCGCCGCCCGATTCTCCCGACCATTGCCGCAGATGATGGACGGCAGCACCCGTACGTTGCTGCGGGTCCTGCACTACCCGCCACTGCATGGCGATGAGCCAGCCGATGCGGTCCGCGCCGCAGCGCACGAAGACATCAACCTGCTCACCGTGCTACCGGCTTCGAACGAAGCAGGCCTACAGGTGCGCGATCTGGCTGGTGGCTGGCATGACGTGCCGTGCGATTTTGGCAGTTTGGCGGTCAACTGCGGTGACATGCTCGCGCTCGCCAGCGGCCACCATTATCCGTCGACGACACACCGGGTATGCAATCCAACTGGCCCAGCTGCCCTACGGTCGCGTCTGTCGTTACCACTGTTCCTTCATCCATCCGACGATGTCGTCTTGGCCCAAGGCCGCACCGCGTTCTCGTTCCTGCAGGAGCGAATCGCAGAACTGCGCAGCCAGGATCTAAAACCGACCTAAACCCTACCTCAACCCCTATTCGCGGGGTTTGCTCCACTCGGCCCTGCGGATACAAGCATCTAGGTATCCCAATCGCACTATCCACGGCATGCAATCCAGACGATCGGCGCAGTGGGCTCCCAATGGCTGGAGATGACGACGAATTCCTTTGGGAGTTCCTGGTCGAGAGCTACGAGAATCTCGACAACATCGATGCTCGGCTCGTCGCGTTGGAGTCCGCGCAAGACCCGGACAGCCTCGCAGCCATCTTCCGGTCGATGCACACGATCAAGGGCACGTCGGGCTTCTTCGGCTTTGCCCGGGTCGAACGACTCGGCCATGTCGCCGAGAACCTGCTCGGCCGGATCCGCGACGGCGAACTGCTGCTCACCGAGGCCCGCGCTACAGCACTACTGGCTGCTACCGATGGCCTACGCGTGCTCTTCGCCGGTATCGAGGCAACGAGCAACGAGCCAGAGCACGATATCACCCCGGTGGTCGAGCGCCTTCAGCTACTCGCAGTCGACACGTGGGTCGCAGAGGCGGAAGCGGTGGAAGCTGTCACTGTCGCTCCTGTCGACGGGCCGCCGGTTGAGCAGCGCAAGGCCGCACGGCGGACGAAGAGGTCAGCCAACCCACCCGCGGCCGCAGGAAGCGAACGGCGAACTCGGACACGCCGGGTCGTCGATGCCGCGGCAGAGATCGCGGCTGCAGAGCTGGAACTCGTGTCCGTCTCGATCTCGTCGCCTCCGTCCGCGACGGCGACGCCTCCCCGGCATTCGGCCGTCGGCGCGAAAGAACGAATCGACAAAATCGAAAACCTCACCGGTGCGCTTCTGACTGCAGCGGGGGTACTCAGCGCTGACGATCTGGCGTTGGCATTGGCGCTACAAGGCGAAGGCGACCGGCGTCAACTCGGAGACATCTTGGTAGACAACGGGTGGGTCGAGCGCGCCGCGATCGACTCGGTGCTCACGTTGCAGCGCCAGTTGCGCGGTCAGGCCGAGCCCCGCCAACTCGAAGCCAGTCCGGCAGAGCCCCGTCCGGGAGAAGCCCGGCATGGCGAAACCCGCCAGGGCGAACCTCGACAGAATGCCGAAGACTCGACGATTCGTCTCGACGTGAGCGTCCTCGACGAGTTGATGAACCTTGTTGGCGAACTGGTACTTGCGCGTAACTCGCTCGTTCGTTCGATCAGCAACATCGACGACCGGTCGCTGCTTGCGGACTCGCAACGGATCGACCTGGTCACGAGCGAGTTGCAAGCACGGGTGCTGCGCACCCGGATGCGGCCGATCCGTTCGGTGTGGGCAAAATTGCCACGGCTCGTGCGAGAGACCTCGATCGTGTGCGGCAAGAACGTGACGCTCGAACTCGAGGGAGAAGACACCGAACTCGACAAATCGGTCGTCGAGGCCATCAAGGACCCGATGACGCATTGCGTGCGTAACGCCATCGACCACGGGCTCGAAACGCCAGAGCAACGCGTCGCCGCAGGAAAGTCACCTACGGGCACGTTGTACCTGAAGGCGAGCCACGACAACGGCCAGGTGATCATTGTCGTCCGCGATGACGGCAATGGCATCGATCCGGCTCGGATCAGGGCCAAGGCGATCGCCAAGGGTCTGATCAGCGAGGAGACCGCTGGCCGGATGCCCGACCGCGAGGTGTTGAACCTCGTCTTCGCACCCGGGTTCTCGACCGCCGAGCAGGTGACCGAAGTATCCGGTCGTGGTGTCGGCATGGACGTGGTCCGAACCAACGTCGAACGCATCGGTGGCACCGTCTCGGTCAGTTCGGTACTTGGTCAGGGCACGACGTTCACGTTTGCGATTCCTCTCACGCTCGCAATCATCCCGGCGTTACTCGTCGGCATCGGGAGCCATCGCTACGCGATCCCGCAGACGTCGCTCGTCGAACTGGTCCGTTTGACCGGTGATGACGCTACTGACCTGATCGAGGACATGCACGGCCTGGCGGTCTACCGGCTCCGTGGCCGACTGCTGCCGATCGTGAATGCAGCAACCGTGCTCCAGGTCGACAAGGCCCCGGAACGACCGGGCAAGAAGCGGCTACAGATCGCCGTCCTCCAGGTCGAAGGCGGTGCCTTCGGTCTGGTCGTCGACGAAGTGCACGGCACCGAGGAGATCGTGGTCAAACCGATCGGCGCGCACTACAGCGCGCTCGGATGTTTCGCCGGTGCCACCATCCTGGGCGATGGTGTCGTCTCGCTGATTCTCGACGTGCCCGGTATCGCCCATCGGGCCGATGTCGCCAACGTTCATGCGGTCGAGACTCCACACCACATGGTGGCTGACGAGCCGCCAGAGAGCGTGGATATGGCTCAATACGTCATCGTCTGCCATGCAGATGGCACTCGGTTCGCGGTGCCGCTCGACCGCGTCGCCAGGTTGGAAAAGTTCGACCGCTCGACCGTCGAGGAGGTGAGCGGATCACATGTCGTGCAGTACCGCGGACGGCTGCTCCCTCTCACATCGATTGGCGGCTGGCATGACAACGCCACACGGCCCGTAGTCGCCGCGGTACTGAACACGTCGCTCGGCGAGGTCGGCCTGGTAGTCGACCGCGTCCTCGATGTCGCCACGGGCGAGCGAGCGGCCGGAGGGTCGATCACCGTGGCCGACGCACGCGCAACCGAAGTCGTCGACGTCGAAGGCCTCATCAACTCATGTCGACATCTCCTCGAGGCGGTTTCCTGATGACACAATCATCCATCCTGCTCCGAGTCACCGCTTTCGGCGACCTTCTGGCCGCGCCGAGCCGTCATCTATTGAACCGACTGAGGCTGTCAGCGAAGTTCGCGTTAATCGCCGTTGTCGTCTTCGCCCCGCTGGCATTCGTCCTACAACGGTATGTGAGCTCGCAAAATGCGAGCGAGGAGTTCACGTCAATCGAACAGACCGGCATGCACTACGTGGTTCCGGCTTTCGCTCTCGAACAAGCGCTTGTCGCCGCCAGGAGCGCTGCGGTGGCCGGGGATGCGATCCCCGTTGCCGACGTTCGTGCAGCGAGCAGTGCGCTCGACGCGATCGACACTGCGATCGGCGACTCGGTGAACGCAACTGACGCCTGGGCATCACTTCGGTCGCACGTCGAGTCGCTGCTCGGCGCTGCCCCGGCTACACCGCGCGATTCATACGAGGCATGGACCGTCCTCGTTGACGGATCGGCTGCGCTCATCGGTACTGCGGCCGACGGATCGAACCTGACCCTCGATCCGGACCTCAACTCGTTCTACGTCATGGACATCGCGACCACCAAGGCTCCTGCGTTGCTGGCCGCGATCAGCGGCAGGCGCGACTTGTCGGTGTTGGCACAGACGGACGAAACCCGAGCCGCAATCGCTATTGCCGACGTCCGCATCGCCGATGCGGTTGGCGCCATCGATGGCGGCTTGGGTAAGTCGATCGGGGCCACATCTGACTCGGTCATCGTGGATGATCTCACTGCGACGCGCATATCGATCGCTAGTGCGGCAACCAGTCTGGCTGACCCCGGAGGTGCTGCCAGACTGGTAGACGCGACGACGAACACGGCAAGCGTGGCCACGCGCAATCTGCTGACATTCTTGCAGCGTCGTCACGACGGAATCGCCGGCGCTGCACGTCTCACTCTGATCGTCAGCGTGGTGGCCGCAACGCTCGCAATCTGGTTGTTCACTGGTTTCTTCCAATCGGTCAAGCGCGGCCTGCGCCGCGTCAGCGAGGTGCTGCACGCTGCGTCCGGCGGCGACCTGACGCTTCGGGCCGTTGTGAACTCTCGCGACGAGATCGGTGACATGAGTTCCGAACTCAATCACGCGCTCGACGAAATCGCTTCGGCGTTGAGCGCGGTCAGCCAGCGCGCATCTGCGGTAGTCGGGTCGGCTGCTTCACTCGACCGGGTCGGTGGAAGCTTGCAGGCCGACTCTGCCCGCGCCGTCTTCCACGCCGATGCGGTTGCCGACCTTGCCCAGGCCTTACAACTCGACACGGATCGTACGCTGGCGGAGGTGACGTCGGTCAGGGAGGTGCTCGGCGAAGTCGCTCACGCCACGGGTCAACTCGACGAAGATATGCAGGCAGTATCCGCGGCCTCGGCGCAACTCGATGCCGCCGTGCGAGAGGTAGCTCGCGTAGCTGTGTCCACACAGTTACGAGCCGACGACGCAGTACGCCAGGTCGGTGTCGCACATACGGTGGTCAAGGGCCTGACCACCAGTGCCGACGAGATCGGCGAAATCATCGAACTCATCCAAGACATTGCGGAGCAGACCAATCTGCTTGCTCTCAACGCCACCGTCGAGGCCGCGCGCGCCGGTGAAGCCGGTCGCAGCTTTGCGGTCGTGGCCAGCGAGGTGAAGAACCTCGCTAGTGCAACGACAGCGGCAACCGAGCGGATTCGTACAAGGGTTGCCGCGGTCCAACGCGGCAGTAGCGACGCAGCTCTCGCAATCGCCGAGATCGTCGCAGTGATCGACGGAATCAGCGAAGGTCAGATCACCGTGGCAGCCGCCGTCGAGGAGGAAGTTGCAATCTCCGGCGAGATCGAGCGGAGTGTGGCTCGGCAGGCATCGGGTGTCACCGACATCCGGATCTCGCTCAGCGCGATCGATGCCAGCCTCGACGAGGTCCGCAATGCAGCCGCCAGCGTGTCCACTACGGCCGGCCGCGCTGCCGAAGCCGGTGCAGAGATGGCCGTCACGGCACGCAACAACGCAGAGAACGCTCGCCACACCGGGGGCACGGCATCTGAACTCAACGGCACGGCCACGGCCCTGCAGTCTGCGGTGGCGCGGTTCACCCTTGACGCTACCAATACCACGAATGCCACGAATACCACCAACACCACCACCAACACCACCACCAACACCACCACGGCAGCCAACACGGGTGCCTTTGTCTCCACCGGGAGCCGCTCATGAACGACAATACCCTCAGCCGGACCAGCCTTCTACGTGTCGGTGGTGTGCTCCTCGCCTTGATCCTGGGGGTCGGCATCGCCGGTTTCTACGGTCTTCGAACTGAGGCGGCGGCGACCAACGAACTCGACACTAGCGGCAGGGTGGTCCGCCTTGTGGCCGACGCCGACATGTTCCACGATGGCATTCGCGCCGACGTCTCCGATGCCTACCGGGTCGTACAGACTGCGGCCAAGAGTGATGTTGCCGTGCAGGGCCAACAGGTGCTGGTCGCCACCGACGAGCACATCACCTCGTTGAGGACCGATCTGGCGGATGCTACCAAACTCGACATGCCTGCTGCGGACTTGGCTGCGCTACGAACGGTGACGGCTCTCACCGAGGTGTATTTCGTGGCGGCGAAGACCGCCATCACCGCGATCATCACCGATGTGACGACCAGCGCTGATGAGTTCACTGCGTTCTCTGCGGCGTTCGAAGAACTCCGCGTGTCACTCGATGCCTCCAACCAGACCGCCCACGCTCGCGGCGAAGCGGCAGCCAACGCAGCAAAGGACGACGCAAGCACCACGATGTGGATCTTGCTGATCACCACGGCTGTCGCTCTGACGGCGTTCCTGTGGGTGGGGTACCGGTTCCTCAGGGTCGTCACCGGGTTCGCCGCGGTGCAGGTCGACAGCATGCGCACTGCGACAATGGTCGAGAACTCGCCGACCGGCATGGTGTACGCCGACAATGACGAGATTGTCCGCTACGTCAACCCTGCGTTCAGGGCGCTTGCCAACCGGCTGGGTTCCGACTTACCGGTTCGTGCCGACCAGATCATAGGGAGCCCGCTGTCGGCCTTTCACCGTGACCATTCGCACCAGCACCGGATCATCACGACCGCGTTGCCGCACGTCGCCGTGCTGCAGATCGGCAACGTACATGTTGAGTTGTTCGTTCAGTCCATGAAGGACAGCAACGGCACCAGGATCGGCACCATGACCGTCTGGGCCGACGTGACCGAGAGAATCAACAACAGCCGGCATCAGGACGAGATGACCGCACGGATGGCGGCTGTATTCGCGGAGGTCAATTCAACTGCGACACAACTCGCCAGTGCCGCCGAGGAGTTCACATCGGTCAGCCGCACAATGTCGAACGCAGCCGAGAACGCCGCCTCACAGGCGGGCACCGTATCAACAGCAAGCGCGCAGTTGAGCAGCAACACCTCCAATGTGGCGCTCGGGATCAGTGAGATGCGCGAGAGCATCACCGAGATCAGCCGCAGCGCATCCGAAGCCAGCTCCGTTGCCAACGATGCATTGAATGCTGCTCAGCAGACTGGTGGGATCGTGGCTCGTCTTGGAGTGAGCAGCGCCGAGATCGGCAATGTGGTCGGGGTCATCTCGTCGATCGCTGAGCAGACCAACCTCCTTGCTCTGAACGCGACCATCGAGGCGGCACGCGCCGGCGAACTCGGCAAGGGATTCGCCGTGGTCGCCAACGAAGTGAAGGAACTCGCTAACAGCACGGCAAAAGCGACCAGCGATATCCAGTCGAAGGTCGAGGCCATTCAGGCGCAAACCCGTGATGCCGTCGATGCGATCAACGGCATCGCCCAGGTGATTACCCAGATCACCGACGGCCAGATGAGGATCGCAGCCGCAGTCGAAGAGCAGTCGGCCACGTCCATCCAAATCGGTCGCGCTGTCGACGAAGCCGCTCAGGGAAGCGCCGAGATTGCCCAGGCGATCCACGGTGTGGCGGCGGGTGCCATGGACGTGGCCCGTGGCGCCGGCGACACCGAACGCGCGGCCGAGGAGCTTTCCCGCCTCGCTGCCTCGTTGCAGGATCTTGTCGGCGAAAGCACTGATTCAACGAACCTACCGATGTCCAACACGACATCTCCTGTGCAGCCCCGACGCACGGCATCGACTCGTCAGCCGGTTGGGGCTGGATCGAGCACCTGGTGAGCTCGTCTTCGAGGTCGGCAGACCTGACCATCACCCGTGTCGGTGGCCTACACGTCGGGTTTCGGCTCGACGCCGTGCAAGAGGTGTTGATGGCCTCGACCATCACCCCGGTGCCATTGGCCGAGCCCGGATTTGTCGGCCTCATCAACGTCCGCGGCGAGATCTTGTCGGTGGTGGATCTGGCGCTTCGCCTCGGCCTGACCGATCCGCGCGGCGAAGTTCTCCCGGAGACTGCGGGCAAGTCCAACCACGTCATCGTTCGTACCACCCGCGGCTTGGTTGCCGTAACCGTCGACAAGGTCAACGATGTCGTCCACGCTGGCGCCGAAACCTACGAAGATGTGCGAGGCGGCGCTGCAGAGTTTTTCACCGGGGCCTATGCCCTTCCTAGCCGCCTCGTGCTGGTGTTGGACATCGATCGCGCCGTATGGCGTCAGCGAGACCTGGTCGCGTCAGCCTGAACGTTGGAAATACCGGCCGCGCAGGCCCATGAACGGCTTCTCGATGGTGTGATACGTGAGCGCGGCTAGCGCGAAGGTTGCCGGAAGCACCACCACCAGGGTGTTGACCAACGCGTTGGCCCGCCCAGCGCCGAAGAATGCGACCGGCCCGTGGTCGCGGACGACAGTGACGAGCACGTAGTGCAAAAGATACGCGGAGTAACTGACGATGCCGGGGAGAGCAATCGCTGCAGCCGCACCCTTGCGGAGCGATCGTGAAGCCAGCAGATACGTACCGATGAACACGGCCCAGATCACGCCTTCGGCCAATGGCCAGAACACCTTCCAGTGGACGTTGGCCGCCCACCCGCCGTTGCGATTGAACACGTCGATCGCAGCCACGACGAGCACGCAGGCCGCTGCGAATGAGGCCCATGACCTAGCCGCGCTCCACACCGGCTTGTACTTCACGACCATCCAGGCCAGCAGCATCCCAACCAAAAACTGGTCCATTCGCCCGACGATCGTCCAGTAAGACAGATCGCGCACACCTTCGGGGTGCACCGCGTGGGCCAGCTCACGTAGGACGTTCATCACCACGATCAACCGCACGAGTTGCCATGGGCCACCGCGCTGGAGGAAGAGCACCAGGAACGGAAAGACGAGGTAGAACGCAAACTCGACCGAGATGGTCCACAGCAGGGCACCGAACGACCCGAGATCGGCGGTGGCGATCGGCGGTGTGCCCTGCAACGTGAACAACTGCGCGATGCCACCGAGCGAATACCCGCTCGGGTTGGTGTACATCCCGACAAACACCACGAGCACATACATCGGCATGATCCGCAATACCCGGTTACGAATAAAGGGTCCGTAGCGAATGTGTTCGCCGCTTCCGGCACTGAGCGTGCCGTAGGTGAAAATGAACCCGCTGAGCACCAGGAACAACGCCACAGCAGTGTGGCCCTCGATGAGTACCGCCTCGAGCGGGTTGCGAGCTCTCGCGAACCCAGGGCCGCCAAGCTGCTGGTAGCCGTGATACATGATCATCAAGATCGCCGCAAAGCCACGCAAGTGGTCGACACCGGCGAGATAGCCGACGTTCTGACTGACCTCGGTCCGCCCACGGAACATCGCCGACCACTGCCACCGCATGGCAGGGCACCATAGTCGGCAGAACTGACCGCGCGACCGCTGCCACACGTCGAGCGTCCCTACGATGATGAAGTGAGTACGTGGTGGTCCAAACGTCGTCGAGACGCGGAGCAGCGCGAATCCTTCCCAGACGAATGGCGGACCCTGCTGGTACGGCGTTGGGCGTTGTGGTCGGTGCTCACTGCCGACGAGCAACGACGGCTGGAGGAGCTGACGATTTCGTTCATCGACGGTCATCGTTGGGAGGCAGCTCGCGGCTTCACGATCACCGACGAGATGCGTGTGCTGATCGCAGCACAGGCCTGCGTGCTGCTGTTGGGGTTCCGCGAGGAAGTCGACCAAGGCATCGACCTGTACGGCAAGGTCAGCTCGATCATCGTCCATCCGTCGACACTGATGATGAGTGGTCAGAGGTCGACCGGCACTCAGGGCGTGATGGCTGACGGACCGTACATGCTGCTCGGCGAAGCACACATGCGCGGACCGGTGCTCATCTCTTGGGCGGCAGCGTCGTCCGACGCCGCTCACCCCCGCCGCGGCCGCAACGTCGTGATCCACGAATTTGCCCATCAGCTCGACATGCTCGATGGCATCGTCGATGGCACCCCGCCAATCGCTGATGAAGCGACCCATTCCCGCTGGGTCGAGGTGTGTACACGCGAGTTCCAGGCGTTACGCGACGGCACCAGCAGCCCGATCTTGGATCAATACGGCGCTACTGACCACGGTGAGTTCTTCGCCGTGGCGAGCGAACTGCTGTTCACCCGGCCCGCCGAGATGCAGTCCGAGTTACCCGATCTGTACCAGGTGATCAGCGGCTTCTATCGCCAAGACCTCGCCGCCCGATTCACCATTGCCCGATTCACCAGTGCGCCGTTCACCTCTGCGTCGTTCACATCTGCCCCCGTGGGCCATCCCGATCACGTCGGTGGAGCGAATCCGAGCGCGACGTAGAAGCTGTTGTTCATTCAACTGTACTGGCCGAAGCTCTGGAGCATCCGGTGTCCTACTCCCGCTCGTTGTTTGGTGACGTAGTCATCAACGCCGAGTCTCATGCTCGGCTGTCGGTACCTCATGCTCGGCATGCTCGGCTGATGGCCGCCCCGGCCCGACCGTGGACACGGACACCGGGCCGGGGTCGGCTGGGCAACACCACCACATCCAACGGCGTCTCGGCTGGGGCGAGATGCGGGAGGCGGGTGAGGTTCTCCATGTGCCCATGATGACGGAGCTTCCTGGCGAAAGCCTGAACGAATGCTGGGAGTTCCCTGCGAGCTTTGGT
>JANYDH010000191.1 GCA_025359865.1 Actinomycetes bacterium
GTGGTGGGCTATAGCCCACCACCGGTGCCCAGATCTTGGAAACGCTCGACGTCGACGGCGATGTGCCGTGCCCGTCGGCTCAGTACGTGAAGGCGGCGACGAGGTCGTACAGGCTGTTCGACATCCTGGCCACCTCCGTCGCTGCCACCTGTGCGTCGGCAACTCCACAGGCTGTGCTTTCCGCTGCGTGTGCGACGGTCTGGAGGCCTGAGGTGATGTCGATTGAACCGCGGTTCGCCTCGATCGCGCTGCGTGCGATCTCACTGGTGAGGGCCGCCTGCTCCTCCACTGCGGATGCGATGGTTTCTTGGAACTCGGCAATCTGAGCGATGATCGACAGGATCCCTGCGATCGAGTCCACCGAACGCTGCGTGTCCGATTGGATTGCCTCGATCTTGAGGGTGATGTCCTCCGTGGCACTCGCGGTCTCCTTGGCCAGTTCCTTGACCTCGTTGGCCACCACCGCAAAACCCTTGCCGGCTTCGCCTGCACGGGCCGCCTCGATCGTCGCGTTCAGTGCAAGCAAATTGGTCTGTTCCGCGATGCCGGTGATCAATTTTACGATAAGGCCGATCTCGGCCGAGCTCCGGCCCAACTCGGCAATCGTCTCATGTGTCACTTGCGCCGCCGTGACCGCCTGGTTGGCGACCTTTGCCGCTGCAGCAGCGTTCCTGGCAATCTCCTTGATCGACAGCGACATCTGCTCCGCACCAGTTGACACCGTTTCGACGTTCGTGGACACTTGCGCCGAAGTCCTGGTGACCCTGCTGGCCTGTTCTGATGTCTCCGTTGCGTTCACTCCCATCGCGAGCGAGACGACCTGCAGCTCTTCTGCCGCAGCTGCGAGCGCCTCAGAGTTTCCGGCGATCCCGGCCACGCTAGCTCGCAGGTCGCCGAGAAGCTTTGACACTGCCTTACCCATTTGACCGATGGCATCATCACCCGTCACGTTCACGGATGCCGTCAGGTCGCCCCGAGCCGCTGCCGCCAACGTGATCAGCATCAAATCCGCACGTACCCGGAGGTCGGCAGCTTTCTCAAGTTCCAGGTTCTGCAGCTCGGCTTTTTCGCGTTCCTTTCCGAGCAACTCGCTGACTGCGAGTGCATCGCGTTGGCGCTGCTCCTCGGCGAGTTGGTTCTCACGCTCGCGTTGCTCATCGGCGAGGACCTCATCACGTTGGCGTTGTTCCTCGACTCTCGCCCGCTCACGGCTCTTCAACTCGGCTTCCTTCTCACGCAACTCGTCGGCCCGAGCCCGCTCACGTTCGCGCAGTTCTTCGGCCTTCGCACGCTCACGGGTCTCGAGTTCGGCCTCCTTGACACGCATATCTTCGGCCAGGGCGCTTTCGCGGAGCTGCTGTTCTTCGCTCTCGACGTGCAATTGGAGCTGATCATCCAAAGTGGTGTTCAACTCACCACCGAGCACCGCGATCTCATCGTTCGAAGCCAGCTGCACACGACTCACGAGATCACCCGTCGCCGCAAGCCGCAACACCCTCAACATCTCAGCAATCCCACGCCGCGTCGACACGAAGAACCCAACGAACAACCACAACGTGACCACCAAAGCCAGTGCAGTGATCTGCAACGTCATCGTTCGAGTATCCACAAAACCCGCAACCCGAGTCGAGATCAACGCATCCAAGTTCTGGCTCGCCGTCGACCCCAAATCGCCCGCCACCTTGACCAGGTTCGCCAAACCCGCAGGACTATCGAGATTCCCGGCAGCATCACTCACCGTCTGCCGCGTCGCAGTTGCCGCGTTCTTCACCGCAGTATCAGCCGTCGCACCAATCGTCTTCGCCAGCCCGGCATCGATCGCACCCACCGCATCATTGATCCGGACCTTGGCAATCGAAGCCTCGATCTCCCGCTGCGGCGTATCCGCCAACGACTTCAAATCCAAACTCGCACCCGCAGCAGCCAGCAACGCTGGAGCCTTCGTCGTCGCGATGTCCATCAAGTAGAACGAATCCAGATCCGGATCCAACGTCAAGTTCGACGAATCAGCAACCTTCGCGATCAGATTCGCCGTCGACAACACAACCGTAGATGACGAATCGAACGCTACCTCGGCATCCTTTTCCCCAGCCGCAAGCCAGGCCGACACCGCCCCATCGAGCGCACGCCACGCATCAGCCACACCGATCTCGGAAGCAACACCGGTATCAACCACACGCTGCACACCCGCACGAGCAGCCCCGACACCATCCGCTCTAGGCGACTTCCCAGCACTCACACCCGCCCGGTAATCAACCAACTCACGCTGCAACACGAACAACGGCTCGACCAACCGAATACCAGACCGCTCCAGCGAGCTGAACGACTCACTCTCATCTTGCACACCCACATACGAATTCACAACAAACGCAAGCGGCCCGAGCATCACCGCCCCGATCAATAGGAACTTCCAGATCAACCGTAACCGCCCCAACAACCACGTAGGCGGCTCAACGGTGATGAAACCGACGCCCCCCAGCACTTTCGCGAGAGTGCTTTCCTGGTGCGATTCGGTTGGGTTATCTACCTCCGCTTGGTGAACGGACATGGGTTCCTCCTCGGAGGCCCTTAGGGCTGGTACAGCAGCGATGACCGCCGATCGGTCTTGTTCGCACTGTCCGACAAACTTCTCCCGGCGCACGCAGCACACGACATGCCCGTCGGGAAATGTGTCGTACCACCCGTAACGGCTCAGAGCTCGGCGGCGAGGTCTCCGAGGCGTAGTTCGGCCTCGCGGGTTTGGCCGCCCTGGTCGAGGAACGCCTGTAACGCGGCCACCGTTGCCGGATGCCCGAGCGTGGCGTTGAACGCACCACCCTCGGCCAGCAGCTGTTCGACGACGCCATGCTCGGCACGCAGCACCGATGCCTTGGCCGCGGCCACAGCATGCGGCGCAAAGCCGGAGATCCGCCGTGCGAGCCGGTTCACGAACGGCCGCACCTCGTCGGGGGGCAGTGCTCGGTTGACCCAACCCCATCGCTCGGCGGTGGTGGCGTCGACATCGTCGCAGCCGAGGATCACCTCGAGCGCCCGCGACCGTCCGATCAGGCGCGGCAGCCGGACGGTACCACTGCCCCCTGGAAGGATACCGAGCGCCACCTCGGGTTGGTTGAACACCGCCTTGCCGAGCGCGGCGAAGCGCATATCGCAGCTGAGCGCGAGCTCGCTGCCACCGCCGCCGACACGACCTTCGATGACCGCGATCGTGGCCTTGGCCATCGTGCGGAACGCTTCACACATGAGGTGGAAGTCGTTCAACTCGGTAGGCACCGGCAGTTCGGTCGGGATGAACTGGATCAGGCTCACGTCGAAGTGGGCGATGAAGAACTCGGGGTTGGCGGATTGCAGCACGACGACGCGTACAGCATCGTCGGCAGAGAGTTCCCGCGCGGCGCGCAGCATGTCCGGATACAGCCGAAGGTCGAACAGATTGATCGGCGGGTTGTCGATCGTGAGTGTGGCGACGCCTTCGGCCACCTTGATGCGCAGCGCCTGAAAGCCGTCATAGCTCATGTCAAGATTCCCCCTGTACGGCGGCGATGAACGCCTCCATCTCACGCCGGGGATCCGGCCCGGCAGGTTGATACACGAACTCGGTGGTGCCCCCCTCGACCGCCTCGGCCACGCGTGCCCGAAACTGGGCTGCGGTGCCGCTCCGAGTGATGCCGGCGGCGACGCCCCCGGTCATCATCAACCGGTCGATTCGGTTCAGCTCGGTGAGGTGTCCCCGATGGATCTCGAGATGGCGGGTCTCGACCGGAACCTCCTCGATCGCTGCGATCCATTCGGCGGCACCCGGCAGCGAGACCAAGAACGGGCTCTTCTGCTCGTACAACGCGTGGTAGGCAACCGCCGCGCCCGGCCCAGCCGCTTCGAGCACCCGTACGCTGTCTGGATCCTCGCCCTCGTCGAGCACGGTTCCGAAGTTGAGCAGCGCCGACCGGGAGAATCCAGGCGTCGGCGAGGTGGTGAACACACCTGCACCTAGTTCGGTTGCGGCAGCCAACCCTTTCGGCCCGCTGGCCCCGATCAACCATTCGACGAGGATCGGACGATGTGGTGCCTGGCCGAATGCGTGGATCATCGCCACGTGGGCACCGTCGATCTCCACCGTGTCGCCATGCAGCAGGCCCTGCACCTGGCAAACATAGGCGACGACATCGGTCCACTTCATCGGCTTCTGACCGAGTGCCCGGCGGCCGGTGAACCCAGAACCGATCGCGTACGCGGTTCGACCCGGCGCGATCATCTCGAGGGTTGCCACCGCGCTGGCGGTGACCAACGGATGACGCAGGCTGGGGATCAGCACGCCGGGCCCGAGGCCGATCGTGAACGTCGACTCGGCGCACATCGCGAGCGTCATCCAGACATCGAGCTGTAGTGCCGGGGTGTCATAGATCCAGACGTGCGAATACCCAAGCTGTTCCGCATGCGCCGCCAGCCCTGCCGAATCGGGCGTCGGCGGTAACGCCAGCGAGATGACGGGCACGCTCACACCAGGCTGCGCAGCACCGCACGCGTGCGGGCCGCCTCGTCCGGATTGCCGGGGAAGACACCGGCGTTGAAGTCGGTGGTACCGATCGCTTCGAGCTCGCGGATCTGACCCATCACCTCAGCCTCGCTGCCGACGATAGCGAGATCTTTCGGCCCGTCGACACCCTCACGGTCCATCATCGCCCGGTAGCTCGGCAGCGAGTTGTAGATCGCGAACACCTCGCTCGCCCGCACCCGGGCGGCATCGACATCGTCGGTGACACAGACGGGCATCGCAACCACCACGCGCGGGGCGGGTCGTCCGGCATCGGCGGCCGCCTGGGCCAGCGTGGGAATCGTATGGTCACGCAGGGTCTTCGGCCCGACGCACCACGTTGATGTACCGTCGGCCAACGCCCCGGTGACCCTGAGCATCTGTGTTCCGAGCGCAGCAACAAGCACCGACGGTCGTGACCCGCCCGGAACGTTGATACCCCCTTGAACCCGGTAGTCCTCACCCTGAAAGCCGACCGGCTTGCCCTCGAGGAGGGGCACGAGCACCGACAGATACTCGCGCAGGTGACGTACCGGCTTGGCGAACGACAAGCCCCACAACGACTCGACGACCACCTGATGCGACAACCCGATACCGAGAGCAAGACGCCCTCCGCTGGCCGCCTGAACGGTGAGCGCCTGCTGGGCGAGCATCATCGGGTGACGGGGATACGTAGGCACAACGGCCGTGCCGAGCTCGATACCCGGCACCTCACGACCGACGACTGCTAGCGCGGTGAGCGCATCGTGGCCGAAAATCTGCGACACCCAATAGGTGTGCAGTCCGTCGGCGGCGGCGGCACGTGCCTCGTCGATGATCTGATCGATCGTTCCGTCGTTGATGGCGTTTCCCATGATCCCGATGCGCATACCGACACCGTAGGCGACAACCGAGCCACGCCTCGCCACGTGCGCGCCGTTGAGCAGTCGCGAGCGACAAACAACGGTGAATTGAGTAAGCGCTACTCATCCGTACCGGCTCCCGTACGCAGATCATGGAGACACCAACAACACACCCACAGCCACAACACCCACACCAACACCACTCACCGCATCACCCACACGAAGGAAGCAACAACATGGGAATTTTCAAAGGTCTGAAGGATATGAAGGACATGGTCCACGCCGCTCCCGGCATGATCGACCAGGCACAGGCAATGCAGGCCAACGCACAACAGATGCAGTACGCACAGCAACAGCAGGCATACGCGCAACAGCAACAGGCGATGGCCACCCCGTCAACGCCCACGGCTGCAGCCGGCGCAGAGGGCGACATCTTCGGCCCGATCGCTGGCGTCACCATGCAGCAGTACGTTGCGGTGGCGAAGGGCATTGCCGCATACAACTACGACCAGAACATGCTGCCCTCCGTCGCCGCGTCGATGGGTATCGACGCCGCTTCGTGGGCCCAGGCATCGACAGGCTTCAACGCTCGTGTCACCTCGAGCCCGGCATTCGCCCAGCAGTTCAACACGATGTACCGGCAGCACTGAGATGGGATTCTTCAAGGACGTTTCGACGCTGAAACATCAGGGTCGGGAGATGCAGAAGCACACCGACGTCAAGGCATCGATGGCCAACGGCATGGCACGGATGCAGGCTGCTAACGCAATGATGCAGCAGCAGACCGCGGCGTCGATGATGGCGATCCACGGTCAGGATGCGACAGCGACGATCTCAGGCCTACGCCAGACGGGCATGCAGGTCAACTTCGCGCCGGTGATCGACATTGACCTCACTGTGTTCCGCAACGGGATCCCGATGCCCGCCACTGTTCGTGAAACCGTGCAGCAGATGTACCTCGGTCGTTGCCGCATCGGCGAGAACTTGAAGGTCAAGGTCGACCCGAACAACCCCGCGCTGGTGTGGATCGACTGGATCGCACCGGCCTGAAGATCGTTGGCCAGGCCCGCAGACGGCCAACGGCGATCAGGCCAGGTCGACCAACTCCAGCCAACTCGCGCTGAAGTAGTCGACCTGGCCGTCGGGCATCAACAACACCTTGGTGGGGCGAAGCTGCTCGACGAACTCGGTGTCGTGGCTGACGAAGATGATGCTGCCCTTCCACCCGGTGAGCGCATCGGCCACCGCCTGACGGCTCGGCGGGTCGAGGTTGTTGGTGGGTTCGTCGAGGAGCAGCAGGTTGTTGCGGCCGACCATGAGCATCGCCAGCGCCAACTTGGTCTTTTCGCCACCTGACAGCGTGCCGCTTGCCTGATACACCTTGTCGCCGGACAGACCCATCATCCCGAGCAACCCGCGTAGCTGGGTTTCGGTGAGCATCACCCCGGGCGGTACAGCCGACCTGATGTTGTCGAGCAGCGTGTCACTTTGGTTCAAGTTGTCGTGCTCTTGCGCGTAGTACCCGACGTTGACCTGATGGCCGAACTGGAAGTCGCCGAGGTTCGCCTCGCTTTCGCCAGCCAGAATCCTCAACAGACTGGTCTTTCCGGCGCCGTTCAAACCGAGCACCAGTAGGCGTTCACCACGCCCGAGATCGAACGACACATCCTCGAAGACTGGCGGCCCGCCGAATGCCTTTGACAGGCCCGTGGCCTGGATGACCGTGATTCCCGACGTGGGCGGATCGGGGAACTTCACCCGCATTGTCTTGTCGTTCGCGCTGCTGTGCACCCGCTGGGTCTCGAGCCGAGCAATCTGCTTTTCTTTGCTGTGCGCCATTGCCGCTTTCGTTGCCTTCGCGCCGAACCGGTCGACAACGGTCTGGAGGCGGGCGATCTCTTTGGTCTGGAGCATCGCCTTTCGGGTCAGTCGCTCTTCGTCAGCCGCCCTCGACGCCTTGTACTGACTGTACGTGCCCTTGTACTCGACCAAATGGCCGGTGGCATCCTCTGCGGGGCGGTCGAGGTGCAGGACGCGAGTGATGGCTTCGTCGAGCAATTCGAGGTCGTGGCTGATCACCAACAGCGCACCGCGATACGTGCGCAGGAACGCCAGCAGCCAGTCCTTTGCATCGATGTCGAGGTGGTTCGTCGGTTCATCGAGCAACAACACATCGCTGCCGGCAAACAGAATGCGCGAGAGTTCAACTCGACGACGCTCGCCTCCGGACAACACCCCGATCGATTGATCGAGACGGTCGGCCTTCAATCCCAGGCCAGCTGCGATACTTCGTGCCTCGCTCTCGGCCGCGTACCCGCCAGAGCTGGCGAACTCGTCCTGCACCCGGCTGTACCGGGCGACATTGCGATCGCTCGGATCTTCTTCCATCGCGATCCGCAACTTCTCGATCCGGACGATTGCTTCGTCGATGCCCCTGCCGGACAACACGTGCGTGATCGCAGTGCGCCCGTCGAGCACGCCCGCAATTCGAGGATCCTGCGGCAAGTAGCCGAACCCACCTTTGCACGCGATCTTGCCGAGCGTGGGTTCACACTCACCGCCGAGCACACGAAAGAAACTGGTCTTGCCCGCACCATTGCGGCCGACCAGCCCAACTTTGTCACGGGGCATGACGGTGAACGTGGCGTGTTCGACGACGAACTTGCCACCCACCTCCACCGAAATGTCCTGTACCTGCAACATGGCCGTCCATCGTGGCGGCGGAATCGGTGGGCAACAACCATCGCACCACATCCAGCCAGGGGTCACCTCTCCCCGGCACCTCCCCGGCGCGGCTGTACAACCGGCGCGCGTCTACGCTGCGCAGTATGGAGACGGCCAGTTCCCTGCCCAACACAGCTGTGTTGATCTGCGGCGGTGCGTTGGCAACAACTGCGGTCTACGTGGCGCTCAACGACCCGGCTGCGGCCGGAAGCCGCTTCCCCGCATGCCTGTTCCACCAAGCAACTGGGTTGTGGTGCCCGGGGTGCGGACTCACCCGAGGCGTCCACGCGTTGTTGCGCGGCGATGTGGCAGCGGCGGTGTCATCGAACATTTTCACGCCCGTTGTCGTACTCGCCGTCATCTGGGCTTGGGCAGCGTGGCTCCGGCGGTCGTGGGGCCGCCCGGTGCGCTGGCGTATCGCCGCTATCGCACCATCATGGACTGGTCCGGCGCTCATCACGCTGGCAGTCGTGTACGGCGTTGTCCGCAACATCCCCTGGTCGCCGTTTCGGTCTCTGGCGCCCTGACCACTCGTCAGGGCTGAGGGACAGGCGGAACCGTCACCGGCGGACTCGTCGCCGGTGGGTTCGTCGCCGGTGGGTTCGTGGCCGGCGGACTGGTGGCCGGCGGATTCGTCACTGGCGGATTCGTGCCCGGCGGATTCGTGACTGGTGCGTTCGTCGTACCAGGCGAGGAAGCATCAGGGTTCGATGTGCCCGGGCTGGACGAACCAGGGCTGGACGAACTCGGGTTCGAGCTACTAGGGCTGGATGTCGCCGGGGAGGATGATCCTGTGGGCTTCGTATTGGGCTTCGCCGTCGTCACCGATGGCGTAGTTCCGCCCGAGCTGGTGCCGCCCGAACTGGTGCCACCCGAACTGGTGCCGCCGTTCACGCTGCCGGCGGAATCGTCGCGGTACTTCGTGTCGAGGCACTCACCGGGCTGGGCCGGAGCTACGCCGAAGATTGGCGCCACCGCTTCGGCGAGCACCTTGCGTCCGAGTTCGGTGAGGTGCAGACCATCTGTGCCCTTCACACCTCCATAGGTACTGATGGATGCCCAGTCGATCACGATCACGTTGGGATGAGCCTCGGCGAGCGCCTTGATGATCCCGTTCACCTGCGCATGCTCGTTGTTGATCTCCGACACCGTCAGCACCACCACCGGGCGATCACCGAACCGGGCGATCAAGTCGTTATAGCGCTTGAAGAAATCGTTCGCGTCGCCACCGTAGTTGTTGCCCAGCAGAATCAGCCCTGCATCCCAGCCTGCGTCCATTCGCGCAGTCAGCACCTGCTGGCCGAAGTCGACGCCACGGCTGACCTCGGCGTCGATCTCCACCCGCCACCCGAGTGGCACCAGCGCACGGCACATGTCGTTGGAGTAGCGCTTCGATGTGGACGCCAGAATCGAGTCACCAAGCATGATCACCCGGTTTCCGCCCGCAATCGCTCCGACAGCACTGTCGGGTGCCGGTAAGGTCGAGGTCGACGCGATGGCTTGGGGCGACTCGGTAGGCAACGGTCCTGGCAATACTCCGATACCGCCGACACTCCCAATCGTTGGAGACGGCCCGGGAAGCACCCCGATCCCTTCGATGGACGACGGCGGCGCCGCATCGCCAGCGCTCGAACCCTGCGACGGGGCCGCAGAGGCGTCCGGACCCGTGCCCGCGGACGAACACGCGGCCAGGCAGGTCGCGAAGAGCGCGCCGAAAAGAGCTCGGTTCATTGGAATGACCAACCCATTCGACTCAACCGGCGAACCCGAATCAAGTCACCAACCCCAAGGGGCGGGGCAGCGGTCGGTCTAGGAACATCGGCCTAGAGCCTACGTCGCAGACCGGCAACCCTGGCGTCGGGTCACCGTTGACGAAGCGCGTCGCGGATCTCGGTGAGCAGTTGGGTCTCGGATGGTCCGGGGTCAACCGCCTCGGCCGCATTGCGCCGCTTGATCCGGTTGTAGCCCTTGATCAGCATGAACAGCACCAACCCGGTCGTCATCAAGCTGATCACGGTGTTGATGAACGTACCGATCTTCAACACTGCATCGACGGTCTTGGCCTGGTCGAGCGGATCCTTGCCGACGTTGTGACGCAGCGTGATCGTGACATCGTCGAAGTTGGGCTTACCGAGCACCGCTGCAACTGCCTGCATGATGATCCCATCGGTGAACGCTTTGATCACCGCGCTACTCGAGGCACCCAGAATGACTGCCACGGCTAGCTCGATCACGTTGCCGGTCGCGATGAATTCTCTGAATTCCTTGAGAAACTTTCTCATCCGGTGACCCTTTCGTTGAACCCGTCGTTCTTGAACGCGTTGAACCTGCGCTCACCGTAGACGACCGCGCCCGGCGCTCGGTGTGCCAACATCGCCATATGACTGTTCGTCTCCAGATGGTGTCGGCAGTCGCTGCCATCGCGGTCGCTGTGGCCGCACTGCCGGCGTGCGCTCCCCGCAGCGTCAGCCCATCCGCCACCCTGGCACCACTCGTCGAACTCGGCGATCTTCCCACCACTACCGGCGCCACCACCACCACGCTTGCTCCGAGCAGTGATCCGGCCCGTCCGCTGGTGAGCGTGCTCTCCGACGGTGACTGTGTGTTCACCGATGTACAGCCGGGCGGTGAGATCACGTTCGTGTCAGGTGACCGGCTCTATGGCGTCTCTGCCGACGGTCGCGGCTTGCGGTGCCTCACCACGCTCACCGCATCGCAGACCGGCGCCGTCGACTGGTCTCCCCGGGGCGACCGTGCGTTGCTGGCCAACTCGACCACGTTCGATGCACAGGGCAAGCGCGAAAACGGGTACAAGGCCAACAACACACGTATTCACTGGGTGTTTCCATCCGGCGATGCGATG
Source organism: Actinomycetes bacterium (assembly GCA_025359865.1). GTDB lineage: Bacteria > Actinomycetota > Acidimicrobiia > Acidimicrobiales > Ilumatobacteraceae > VFMC01. Next base: position 10,958 of record JANYDH010000191.1, read on the forward strand.
ATCGCGCCGACGGCTTCGAACAAGACGCTGGTCCGCCGTGCAGCGGCGAATCCAGGCGACCGTACCGAGGTCACGTTCCTGTCCCGCACCGAACAGGCCGTCTCGCACCCATCAGGAACCGCGCTCATCGCCGCGGGCACAGCGAGCGACGGGTCGCGCGGCGTGTTCGCCGCCGACGACTCCGGCCACGCAGTGCAGGCGTTGGCGACCCTCATCGACGAGGCGAAATCGGTGGCCGAGTTGGCGGTCGACGCGAACGGCACCGACATGTACATGATCATCGCGTCGGACACCTCGTTCAAGGTGAATCATCTCAACTTCTCGAACCTCACGGTCAATGAGGTGACGTCGGAGCAGGCCCCGATTGCTGAATTGACCGCGGGTCCGGTGAAAGGTGCCGTTGCCTGGCAAGTCGGGCTGTGCAACGCCGTCACCGTCACCCGCGTTCTCGACGAACGAGTGCGTCAACCGGTCACCGTTGGGATGGGCACCCCGATCGAGACGCTGTCCGTGGCGCCTGTTGGTTGGCTCGACGCCGGTCGACTGGTGGTGGCGGCGAGACCGCTCGGGTGCGAGGGTCCGGCCGACGTGTGGGTGTGGGACGTACTCGACGGCTCGGCGACATTGGTGGTCAAGGGAGTCGACTTTCCAGCGTTGCGAACGGTGGCGCAGGCAAGCGCCGCGCTCGTCATCAACCCGTCGGCGACGCCACCGGTGCTGTGAGGTCTTCGAACCGGTCGATCCGTCGCAGCGACGGAAACGCCACCCCCCAAACCGCCACGATCGCGAGGGTGCCCAGCCCTCCGGCGATCACGGCGACCGGGGTGCCGAACGCTTGTGCGGCGATTCCGCTCTCGAATGCACCCAACTCGTTCGATGCACCGATGAATACGTTTTCGACCGCAAGCACACGGCCGCGCTTCTCATCGGGTGTCACTAGCGGTACGAGCGAGCCGCGGATGAACACGCTCACCATGTCGGCCGCGCTGAGCACGATCAGCAATGCAAACGCCACTGCGTAACTGTGGGTGAGACCCAGTCCGATGGTAGCGGTGCCGAACACACCGACGACGGCGAGCAACGTGACGCCGACATGTCGGTGCACCGGCCGCGCGGCTATGACCACCGCCATGACCGCTGCACCCATTCCGGGCGCGGCGCGCAGCCAACCATACGCCACATCACCGACACCGAGGCGTTCTTCTGCGATCACCGGCAACAACGCCACAGCACCCCCGAACAGCACCGCAAACAGATCGAGTGAGATCGCTGCGAGCAGGATCGGTGTACGCCGGATGAACCGCAGACCTTCCATCGCGTGATGCAGCGTCGGTCGCTCATCAGGATTTGGTGGGCCGGGTTGACGTACGAACCGCAGCGTCAACATCGCCAACCAGCCGATCAAGATGAGCACCGACGAGCCGAGGTAGGCCACCCACGGGTGGCCGGCGTACAAGAACCCGGACGCGGCAGGACCGACGATGATGGCCGCTGTCCACGTGGCACTGAACAAGGCGATGGTCCGAGGTAGACCACCAACTGGTGCCACCATCGGTGGCATCGAGCGCATGGACGGTGCCTGAAACGCCCGACTGATGCCATAGGCGAACGCAATGCCGAACAGCGGGGCGACCGATGTCGGCGAGGTCGTGGCGTACAGGAGCAATGCGACCGAGCACAGCAGTTCCCCACCGACAGCGATCAGCGCAATCCGTTTCCGGTTGTAGCGATCGGCCACAACGCCGGTGACCAGCACCAGCAACGCAGCCGGAAGGAACTCGGCGAGACCGATGAAGCCGATGTCGGCCTCGCGCCCTGTGATGTCGTACGTCTGCTTGAACAGCGCTGCTGCCTGTAGCGAAACTCCCGAGTACAGCAAGAAGTTGGCGATGAGCAGACGACGAACCGGGCCGAATCGCCAGACCTCGCCAAGCGAGTACTGATGCGCCGGAATCGAGGAAAGGTCGGGGGTGTCGGTCACGGCAACCGGGCACGCTACCGGGGCCTGCTACAACGTGTGTCATGAGTTCACTCGCCGACGACACCCGCTGGCTCGACGCCACCGATCAAGCTGCTCTTGTCGCGAGCGGCAAGGTCGCGCCGATCGAGTTGCTCGACGCAGCAATCGACCGAATCGAGTCGATCGACAAGAAATTGAACGCCGTGGTCATCCGGTGGTTCGACCATGCCCGAGAAACCGCCACAAGCACACTTCCCGACGGTCCGTTCCGCGGTGTGCCGTTCCTCCTGAAAGACCTGTGGGCTGCCTACGCGGGACAGGTGCTAACCAACGGCAACCGGGCACTCAAGGATGCCGGCATCATCTCCCCGGCCGACACGACGCTCGTGTCACGGTTTCGTGCGGCCGGGTTCGTCATCGCCGGACGAACCAACAGTCCCGAGTTGGGTAGCTTGCCGACGACCGAGCCCGATGCGTGGGGAGCTACCCGCAACCCGTGGAATCTCGCGCATTCGCCCGGCGGATCAAGTGGCGGCTCAGCGGCGGCAGTGGCCGCCGGGATGGTGTCGATCGCCCACGCCAGCGACGGCGGCGGTTCGATTCGGATCCCTGCGTCGGCCTGCGGGCTGGTCGGCCTGAAAACGTCGCAAGGACGAATCACACTCGGCCCATTCCGTGACGAGAGCCAACTCGGCGTGGAGCTGTGCGTCAGCCGTTCGGTCCGTGATACGGCCACGCTCCTCGATGCCGTGCGCGGCCCCGGTATCGGCGACACCGTCATCGCTGCCCCACCGAACCGACCGTATGTCGATGAACTCGGTGCCGACCCCGGATCGTTGCGAATCGGGCTCCTCGATCACCACCCGTTCGGCGGCCCCGTACATGAGCAATGCGCGCTCGCGGCGCGCGCTACAGCGGCGCTCCTCGAGTCGCTCGGCCATCGCGTCGAGATGGGCTATCCAGCAGCGATGAACAACCCCGAGTTCGGCCGTCGGTTCGGCGCACTCTGGAGCACGGCAATGGGCGTTGGACTCTCCCGTATCGCCGAGCAGATCGGCCGTGAGCTCACCACCGACGACGTCGAACCGGTCAACCGCGCCCAAGCAGACTTCGCCCGGCACTTCAGCGCGACCGACTACGCCCAGGCGTTGGCGGCGAATGTCGCGTTCCGTCGAGCGGTGCAACGCTGGTGGGCCCCCGCACCCGAGGGTGACGGGTTCGACCTGTTGCTCACTCCGACCCTCGGCGAACCACCCGTGCTGCTCGGTACATTCGCCAACAACGAAGACCAGCCAATGGCGCCGATGGCGCGGGCAGCGCAGTACGTGCCGTTCACGCCGGCGTTCAACTCGAGCGGGCAACCGGCGATCAGCTTGCCGATGCATTGGACTCCCGACGGCTTGCCCGTCGGCATTCAATTGGTTGCCGCGTATGGACGCGAAGATGTGCTCATCCGTGTGGCCGCTCAGCTCGAGATCGCCCAGCCATGGGCGCACCGCCGCCCGCCCGTCTGATCTGCCGTCTGCCCGTCTGCCCGTCTGCCCGTCTGCTTAGCGTGCGGTCCACCCGCCGTCGACGATGAGGCTTTGACCGGTCATAAAGGTGCTCGCCCCACTTGCGAGTAGGAGTAGCGCGCCATCGAGTTCGTGCTCCAAACCCATCCTCGGGATCGGCGAGTTGGCCCTGATGAACCGCTGGCTGCCCTCGTCGCTCTCCATTCCTGCGGTCATCTCGCTGGGGAACCATCCCGGGCACAGCGCGTTGACCCGGATGTTCTTGCGCGCCCACTGCAACGCAAGCTCACGGGTGAGGTTGACAACCGCCCCCTTCGAAGCGCAGTAGTGGGCTTGTTTCACCGGGGTCGAGCCGACGTGGCCGAGCATCGATGCAATGTTGACGATGCTGCCTGCGCCACGGTCGTTCATCGTCGGCGACACCAGCTTGCAGAGATGCCAGATTGCAGTGACATTGAGCTCCATCGCATCACGGAACTGCTGCAGCGACTCCTCCTCGATCGCCACCTTCTGAGCCACGCCGGCGTTGTTGACGAGTACGTCAACGCCTCCGAACTCCGCCACCGTTTCCGCTACTACCCGCTCGCGCTCGTCAGCGACCATCAGGTCGGCGGCGATCACGAACGAGCCAGGTAGATCTTTAGCCAACGATGCCAAACGGTCGGCCCTCCGAGCGACCAGCACGACACGAGCTCCAACCGATTGCAGCACTCGAGCGAACCTGTCGCCGAGCCCCGACGAGGCACCCGTCACGATCGCCACCTGGTCGTCGAGGCGGAACAGGGCGAGCGGATCAGGGAACGACATGAACGCCAGGTTACGCGGCGATGGCCCGAGGTTGCGATCCGATGACGTTTGCTCCAGTTACAAGAAACTTCAGCCGAAAAGCGAACGATCGAGTCGTCGGCTACGTCTCTAGTACATGGACATTGTTGATAACGGTAGTTCAACAGGACGAAGGAGAGCAGCGGTGGACATGGAGATCGACGACGACGGGGTTGCCAGCAGCGACTGGGGTTCGTCGATCCGCCTCGCCGCCCTGTTTAGTATGGTCGCGGCGACTGCGGCGATGATTCTCATGGGGCACGTGCCAGAGACCACGATCATCATGACGATCATCGCAATCGGCACCGTGGTCAGTTGGCTCCACTTGGAGGACACGCCGAAGCCTGCATTGGTCCGGTACCCGCGCCGGCATCATCGCTGAACAGAGCCGCGGCTGACCGGGTAGAGGTACCTGCCACCCGGCATGGCACGATGCGGAGATGAACGAGCCCCTCCCGATCGTCTTCGTCCACGGCGCATGGCACGGCGCATGGTGCTGGTCGGCCCTCCAAGCCGAGCTCGACCGCCGGGGCATCGCCTCGTACGCGATCGACCTCCCCGGTCACGGTTCGTCCGCACTTCCCCTTGGCGACTTGCTTGCCGACGCGGCGCTCGTGGCCACCTCCATCGCGGCCATGGATCGCGACGTGGTCCTGGTCGGGCACAGCTACGGCGGTGCGGTCATCGGCGAAGCCTCCGCTCATACCGACCATGTTCGGCACCTCGTCTACCTCACCGCATTCGTGCTCGACATCGGCGAGAGCGTGATGAGCCTGCTCATGTCGCTTCCCCGTGCCGACGTCGCTCTCGGCGCCGCAATGAGACAACGAGACGACGGAACGAGTGTGCTCGACCCCAGTGCGGCCGCGACGGCACTGTACGGGAACTGCCCGGCGAATGTGATCGCTGCGGCCCTACAACGGCTCTCACCGCAGCCAGCGGCCACCATCACCCAACCCGCCACAGCTGCCGGGTGGTCGAGGGTCCCGACCACCTACGTGCGCTGTACGGACGATCAGGCCATCCACATCGAGCATCAGACGATCATGGCGTCTCGTTGCGACTCGGTCCACACGCTCCACACGGACCACTCCCCATTCATCTCCGCTGTGGTCGATACTGCTGACATCTTGGAACAGGTCGCTCGTGGTTCAGCGATGGGCGACTCATGAAGACTCGGATCGGCTACGGCTTCGGTGTACGGACCAAACTCAACGACGACGGATTCGCCACCGTGGTCGACACCCTCGAACGTCTTCGGTTCGACAGCCTGTGGTTGAGCGAAAGGATCGGCGGCGAGGCGCCTGACCCTTTGGTGGCCATGGCCTTCGCGGCGGGGCGAACCACGAAGTTGAAGTTCGGGATGAGCGTGATGGTGCTACCCGGTCGCAACCCGGTGGTACTCGCGAAAGAACTCGCCACGCTCGACCGACTCTCGAACGGCAGGCTGCTCCCAGCGTTCGGCCTTGGCGTCGCCGACCCGCACGAGCAGCAGGCGTTCGGGGTCGAACGCGCGGAACGGGCAGCGATCTTCGACGAGGCGATGGCCGTTCTGCGTGCGTGCTGGAGCGGTGAGCCCGTCACTCACCACGGTGCCCGCTACCACTACGACAACCTGCGCGTGCTGCCGACCCCGCGGCAGGCTCATATCGATGTGTGGCTCGGCGGCATCGCGCCGTCCGAGTTGAGGCGAGTCGGTCGGTTGGCCGATGGGTGGCTACCGAGCTTCGTCACCCCAGATGATGCCGCCCGCGGACGCGAAACCATCGAGCACACGTTGGCCGAACACGGACGCACTATCGATGCCGACCACTACGGCACCTTGATCCCGTACGCGCACGGACCGGTGCCCGATGCAGTACTGGCGGGCCTGGCCAAGCGACGTCCTGATCTGGCTGATCCGGCCGTGCTGGTGCCATCCGGGTGGCAGGCACTCCTCGACACCATCGACCGGTTCGTCGCCGTTGGCACCACGAAGTTCGTCGTCCTCCCAATCGTCGAGCCCCCGACGCCCGACGCGTGGGTCGAGCATCTGGAACAAGCCGCGCGGGTCCTCATCGCCCACCAGTAAGCCTCTCCCCCCTCCCGCCCGTCCCGCCATTTCGAGCTTTGGT
>JANYDH010000194.1 GCA_025359865.1 Actinomycetes bacterium
CGCACCACCAAACAGCACTTTGCGACAGCCTGCCAATGACAGCCAAACGCCAAACGTCACGAGATTCTGCCTGTAACCCATCGGAGAGAGTCCTTTGGAACCCAGTCCACCCCGACGTTCAGCCAACTTCAGCGGCGCAGCGACTGGCGGCACATTCAACGCTCACCACCGCGTCATCGATCCATCACAACTTCGGTCGAGGATCGCTTCATGACCGTTCTCCTCGACTCCACCGATGTGGTGCCCCGCCTGTACCGCCGAATCGGGCTCGGCCTGCGCGGCGGCGAGCTCGACACGATCGCCGAGCGCTCTCCATCCGATGCGGTAAGCGCGTTGCTCGACACCAGCATCGGCGACGACCCCTGGGCAGGTACCGACTACACGGTCCTGCCAGGCCCCGCCGGCGGACAACGCCGACGACTCGGGCTACTTGCAATTTCGGCGTGGATCGATGCGCTGGTGGACAGCGAGCAACCGGTCGACGACTGGCTGGCATGGTTCTGGCACGGCCGGTTCGTCAGCGCGCTCACCGAGGTGAAGAACCCGCAGTTCATGGTCGACCAGATCAGGGTGTTGCGTGCCCGCGGTCGGGGTTCGTTCGGCGAACTGACCCGGGCCGTCACGATCGATGCAGCAATGTTGCTCTACCTGGATGGCAACGACTCCACTGCACAGGCACCCAACGAGAACTACAGCCGTGAACTCCTCGAGCTGTTCACGATCGGTCACGGCGCCTACACCGAAGACGATGTGGCGGCTGGAGCAGCAGCGCTGTCGGGCTGGCGGATCGACCGCAGTACGGGTGATCCGCAGTTGCGAACACGCCGACACGACTCGACGCCACGGCGATACCTGCAAGCCGAGGGTGTACACGATGTCAACACCGTGGTGACAGCGATCGAACACAACCCCGAGCTCGCCATCACCATCGCCGCACGCCTTGCGGCGGAGATCGTGGGACCACAACTCGATCCGGCAGTGATCGTCCGAGCGGCTGCCGCGTTCACTGCAGCGAATCTGAATGTGGACGTGCTGCTGCGCAGCCTGGTCGATGAGGTGTTGGCCGGTGCCGACGGCGGCCAGGTCGTGTCGGGCCCCCTGCTGTGGTACGTCGCCGCCCGGCGGGCCACCGGCGCCAAGCCCGAGATGCGCGACGTGTTCCCACAGCTCAGAGCTGCCGGGCAAGTGCCATGGCTAGCGCCAAACGTGAGCGGCTGGCCGAGTGGAGCGGCATGGAACAATGCCGCGACGCTCGTCGCACGGTTCGCTCTCGCCGAACTGATCGCCGACTCGACTCCCGCCGACTCGGTGGCACTGACCGCTGGCGACCGTGACCAACTCGCCAGGGCGCTCGGCATCACCACGGCATGGAGCGATACCACCGCCGCCGCACTCGATCGCCTCGACCGACCGCGCGAGCGTCTCGTCCTCGCACTCGTCTCACCTGAATTCGTGAACTGCTAGGAGCCCCCAATGAACCCGTTCCCACCCCCACATTCCCCGGATGCCACACGACCGGAACCTGTGACGGCGCTGGCTCGACGCGTTTCGCGTCGCGGACTGTTGATCGGTGTCGCCAGCGCGGCGGCGGCATCCACCACCGGCATCGCTGTGCTGTACGCCGCTAGGCAGACCTCTCGGTCAACCCTCGCGGCACGTACCTCAATCGACCGACCGCCTGCTGTGACAACTCCCTCCACGAACGCCGCCACAACCAGCACCACCACCACGGCCACCACCACGCCCACCACCACGCCCACCACCACGGCCACCACGGCCACCACGACCAGCCCAGGCCCGATCGTCGCTGGCACCGACCGCGTACTCGTGGTGCTTCAACTCGGTGGCGGCAACGATGCGCTCGACACGGTCGTGCCGCTCGTCGGGGCCTACCACGACGCCCGTCCGCACTTGGCGCTCGCCGATGAGTCGCTCGTGCGCCTCCCGTTCGGGACCGACTACGGCCTGCATCCAGCGCTCGCCCCCCTCGGCGCCTTGCTGACCGCGGGACAGATCGGCATCGTGGCCGGGGTCGGGTTCGACCAGCCGGATCGCAGCCACTTCAAGGCCCTCGACATGTGGTGGTCGGCCGCACCCGGCGAAACGTTTCGCACCGGGTGGTTGGGCCGCTGGCTCGACGCCACGACATCCAACGACGATGCCGTGCTCCGCAGTGTCGGTCTCGGTGGCTCGGTCCCGGCGTTGAGGGCTGACACGGCGCAGAGCATCGGCGTGACCGAGGTGGAGCAGTTCAGCGTCTCGTCATCGGCAACCGATGCAGCACTGGTGACGGCGTGGTCGATGTTGAGTCCTGAACACGCTGCAGCGCTCGAGGCGACGTACACATTCGCCGGGTTTCCAACTGTCGGAGCCGGTACCCCTGGCGACGAGCCTGGAAGCGGCCCGACAGGCACAGGCGACGTCACCACACGGCTTCGCACCGCAGCGCAGCTCATCGCTGCCGAGCCACGCACGCGAGTGGTGCATGTCACCGTGGGCGGGTTCGACACCCACGCCGCAGAGGCAGCGACCCACCAGCGACTCTTGGCCGACGTTGCACAGGGCATCGCCGAGTTCCAATCGGCGATCGAGGCGAGCGGCAACGCAGGGCGAACCTTGCTCGTGACCACCAGCGAGTTCGGTCGTCGCGTCGTCGAGAACGGCAGCGGCGGCACCGATCACGGGAAAGCCGGCGTGCAGTTCGTCATCGGGCAGGGCCTGACGTCGGCGGCGTTCACCGGAGCGATGGATCTCTCCGATCTCGCCGATGGCGACCTTCGCCCGGTCATCGACCCGAGATCGATCTACGCATCGGCGCTCGACTGGTTGGAAGGCGGATCAGCCTCAGGAGTTACCGATGCGGTACTCGGCGGGCCGTTCGAACGTCTGCCGTTTTTTTTCTGATGGAGATGAACAGCCGGAGTTGTGACCTTCGCCCCTGTCGTTGCGCCGACTCCGGCGCGAGGTTGGGTGTAGGGCAGTTCTTGTGCAAAGGAGCGTGTCATGAACGCCAAGGTCGGAGACCGAATCGTCATCGAAGGACATCACCTCGGTGAACCCCGACGAGAATGCGAAGTTCTCGAGGTGCATGGCACCGATGGTGGGCCCCCGTACGTCGTGCGCTGGGAAGCCGACGGCAACACCGCGTTCTTCTTCCCTGGCACCGATGCCAGCGTCGTGGAGTACGAGCACCACATGGCGTGACCATCGGCGGTGCCGATGACTACGACCAGCTACCATCAAAGAGAGGACAGATCATGCGATCGATCGACGCAATTCGACGTTCGGGAGTTGGGATCGGCCCCGAGCGCACCATCACCGACGCAGCAGTGACCATGGAGCAAGCTGGCGTTGGGGCGTTGGCCGTGATCGACGGTGTCCGATTGGTGGGTATCGTCACCGACCGCGACCTGGTACGGCGCTGCATCGCGCGGCGCATGCCCAACGATGCACGGATCGATTCGGTGATGTCGACACCCGTCATCACCGTCCAAGCCGACGCCGACCTTCATGACGCGTTCGGACTCTTCCGATCCAACGCGGTACGCCGCCTAGCGGTCGTGCGCGGCGAACATTTCGTCGGGATGATCACGGTCGACGACATGTTGGTCAACCTGGTGGGCGACATCGACGACCTCGTTCGGCCGGTTACCGCCGAGATCCTATTCGCACATCACGACGCCCACGTACCCGCCACCACATGACAACCGACAAGCGCACCGTCATAGTTCGTGGGTGATCACTGGAGGCCACCGTACGAGCCGCCATCGACGTGTAGCTGCAGGCCGGTGATGAACCGGGCCTGATGGCTGCACAGGAATGCCACCACCGCGCCGAAATCGGCAGGGTCGCCGATGAACCCGGCGGGAATTCCCATCGCCGCACCATCGGTTGCCCCGCCGTAGAGCGAGAGCAGGCGATCGGTCGCGTGTAGGCCCGGTTGAACGGAATTGACGGTCACGCCATCTTTGGCGACCTCGCGGGCAACGGTCTTCAGGAATCCGGTCACGCCGGCGCGGGCAGTGTTCGACAGAATCAACGTCGCCATCGGCTGCCGCACAGACAGCGAGGTAATCGCGACGAAACGCCCCCACCCCTGTTCCTGCATCGCAGGCACCGCAACCTTGGCCATGCCGATCACGCTCATCAGGCTGAGGTCGAGCGCGGTGTCGTACGCATCGACCGGTGTGGACTCGAAGTTACCCGCGGGCGGTCCACCCGCATTGGCCACCACTACATCGAGGCCACCGAGCGCCTCGGTGGCCGACGCAATGAATGCGGCACCGCCGGCCGCGTCGCGCACGTCCTGGACGATCGCCACGCACCCGTGTCCGATCCGTTGCGCAGCATCGTCGATCCGCCCCCGATCACGGCCGCAGATCACCACAAGCGCGCCCTCATCGGCCAATGACTTCGCCGATGCGTACCCGAGTCCTGCTGATGCGGCCGCCACTGCGGCCCGTCGTCCGGTGAGTCCAAGATCCATTGCGGCCACGGTAGCTCAGATAGCATCACGCCTGACACGGTGGAGAAACCCATGGCACTCGACGACGACGGTTCCGGTATCCAGACATTTCATCTCGATGCCATTGCCGACGCAGACCCCTACCCCTATTGGTACGAAGACCAAGACGAGCCGTACAGCAACCCAACGCTTGTGCGTACCGAGACATGCGACCTGTGCATCATCGGGGGTGGCTATACCGGTCTGTGGACCGCTCTCATCGCCAAAGAACGCGACCCATCACGCGATGTCGTGCTGATCGACGCCCACGAGATTGGTTCAGCGGCCAGCGGACGCAACGGTGGTTTCATGGAATCGAGCCTCACCCACGGCGTCGCCAACGGCCAAGAGCGCTTTCCGGACGAGATGCACCTGCTCGAAGAACTGGGCCTGAAGAACCTGAACGACATCGAGGCGGCCATCGAGCGCTACAACATCGACTGCGACTACGAACGCACCGGTGTGATCGATGTGGCCACGAGTTTTCATTCGCCGTCATACCTCGATGAACTCCGTGACGATTTCCACCAACTGCGCAACCTTGGGCAAAAAGTGGAGTGGCTCGACGGCGAGGCAATGCGGCGGCAGGTGAACTCGCCGACCTATACCGGCGGTCTGTGGCGCAAGGACCGAGCGGCCATCGTCGATCCGGCCCGGTTGGTGTGGGGCCTGAAATCAGCCGTAATGTCGCTCGGCGTCCGGATCTACGAGGACACGAAGGCCACTGCGATCGAAAAAGACGGTGTGGGCGTGTTAGTCAACACACCGCTCGGCAACATCCGCGCCGGACGTGTCGCGCTGGCCACCAATGCGTTCAAGCCCCTCCTCAAACGAATCGGGCACTACATCGCACCGGTCTACGACTACTGCATGGTGACCGAGCCGTTGTCGAACTCGCAGTTGGCCGAGATCGGCTGGACGAACCGGCAGGGTTTGTCCGACATCGCCAACCAGTTCCACTATTACCGACTCACCGAGGACAACCGCATCCTGTGGGGTGGCTACGACGCCGTCTACTTCTGGCGGGGCAAGGTCAACGCCGAGCTCGAAAGCCGGCCGGAGACCTGGGCCAAGCTCAGCAAACACTTCTTCGACACCTTCCCCCAGCTCGAAGGGCTGAAGTTCACCCACATGTGGGGCGGGGCGATCGATACCTGCAGCCGGTTCTGCGTCTATTGGGGTCAGGCGTGGCAGGGACGGATCGCCTACGCCGTCGGCTATACGGGCCTCGGGGTCGCTTCCACTCGATTCGGTGGTGAGGTAATGCTCGATCTGTTAGATGGCAAGCGGTCGATCGCCACGCAGACCGATTTCGTCCAATCCAAGCCGTTGCCGTTTCCTCCCGAGCCATTCAGATTCGTCGGCATTCAGGCCACGAAATGGTCGATGGACCGCGAAGATCGCACCGGTAGACGCAACCTGTGGTTGAAGTCACTCGATCGATTCGGCCTCGGGTTCGATTCATGACCGTTCACGACCTGCTCGCCGCGAGGCGAACCGAAGCCGACGCAGTACTCGACCAGATCGTGTCCGGTACTCAGCTCATCGTGCCGATCGCGAACGGTGAGCCCGTCACCCTGCTCGATGCCCTCGAGCGACACGCCGACCAGTTACAGCACGTCACCGTGCACCAGATGCACGCACTGCGCGACCGACCGACGATGCACGGAACGTTCGGCGACAACCTGAGCCATGTCGCCTACTTCCTCTCACACATCACAAGACCGTGCTTTCAAGCGGGCACGATCGACCTCGTTCCCAATCATTTCTCTGAGGTCTATGAAGTGATGCGCCGACGCGCCACCAACCCCCTCGTACTCGCGTCGGTTTCACCACCGGATCGGCATGGAAACTTCTCGCTCGGCGTCAGTGCCGATTACACGGCGAGCTTCATTGGTCGTGCGCCGTTCTTCGTCGAGGTCAACCGGCAGATGCCTCGTACATCGGGACGCAACCAAATTCACATCTCACAGGTCTCCGGATGGGTCGAGGCCGACTACCCCCTGGTGGTAGTGCCACCCATTGAGCCGACCGAATCCGATCGACGAATCGGTCAATACGTGGCCGACCGGATTCGTAACGGGTCAACCATCCAGGCAGGCATCGGGGCCATCCCCAACGCAGTGCTGTCGCACCTCTCCACACATCGCGATCTGGGCGTACATACCGAGTTGGTCTCCGATGGCCTCATCGACCTCATCGAGTCGGGCGTTGTCAACGGCGTGAAGAAGCGCAACAATCGGCTCAAGGTGATCGGCACGTTCGCGCTCGGCACGCCCAGGCTGTACGACTTCATCCACGACAACCCGACCATCGAAATGTGGCCCTCCCGCTACGTCAACGATCCCCGTCTCGTTGCGAGCGAACCGAACTTCGCGTCGATCAACGCAACGCTCGCCGTCGACTTCTTGGGGCAGTGTGCCAGTGAAACCATCGGCGGTCGGTACTACTCGTCGTCCGGCGGGCAAGCCGACTTCGCTCGCGGTGCCGCATACAGCGACGGCGGCCAGAGCTTCATCGTGATGCAATCGACCGCCAAGAACGGCGCCGTCAGCCGCATCGTTCCGCAACTTGCTGCGGGCGACGTGGTCACCACGGTGAAGAACACCGTCGACAAAGTCGTCACCGAGTTCGGGGTGGCCGACCTGCGGGCGAAGTCGATCCGTGAGCGCACCAACGCGCTCATCGCCATCGCCCACCCGAAGTTCCACGACGAACTACACCGCAGCGCCCGCCACCTCAGCTACATCTAGGTGCGAGGGCCAGTATTCGTGCTGGAGGTCTGGATTCTGTGAGCTTTGGT
>JANYDH010000205.1 GCA_025359865.1 Actinomycetes bacterium
ACCTTCACACCATCCGCGATCATCTGATCGGCAATGGTCGCCATGTTGTCCTTGTCACCCTCAGCATTCTGGATCACACACTCGATCCCAGCGGTCTTGCACTCAGCCTCGATCAACGGACGATCAAACGACTCCCAACGACCCGACGACGCCGAATCCGGCAAAATGAACCCAACCTTGCCACCAGCGGTAGTTGCGTCGGTGCCAGCGGGTGCGTCGGTGCCCGCAGGTGCTGCGGTAGTGGCTGCTGCGGCCGTCGTCGTGGCTGTGGTTGCCTTGTCGCTGCCACATGCCGCGGCAACGAACGACAGTGCGCCGATCAGCAAGACACCAGTTCTGAATCTGGTTTTGTTCAACGTTCTCCCCCTCTGCAAATCGGTCCGACCACGTTGGCCGATCCGTCGGACACGAGACAGGGCCGCAAGGCACCAATGCGGCTCGGCATGCATGCCGACCAGAATGGAGACTTCGTTGATCCCCCAGAACCGTGTTTGTCTTAGTCTGCAACAAATCAATCGGGCTGTCAACGTCCAGCCCAAGAATTCTCTGACCGCGCCCTACAGTGCGGAGCCCGTAAGGGCTCTAATCGCGCCGAGTGGATCGGCGAGCACCTGCTCGAATGCCAACTCGCCGGCTCCGAGCAGGAGAGCATCCTCACCGAGTGCGGTACGCACGATCACCAAGTTCGCGAACGACGACGCCAGGGCGCGACGCTTGATCTCGTCCAACAGTCGACCTTCGACGAACGGATAGACGGCATCGAACAGTCCGCCGAGAACCACCATCGACGGATTCAACACATTGATCAGCCCGGCCAACCCGAACCCCAACCACGTCGCTTCCTCGTTGAGCGCAGCAACCGCCAGCGCCACACCACCCAGCGCGTCGTCCAACAAGGCGTCGACTGCCTCTCGTCCGCCGTCTCGCGACCTGCCGGCGCGCTGCAACAGCGCTCCTTCACCAACCTCGGTTTCCCAGCATCCCCTGGAGCCGCATTGACATGCCCGCCCGAGAGGATTGACAGGAAGATGGCCGATCTCACCGGCGAAGCCTGAAGCGCCGGTGATCATCTCGCCCTTGCTGATCAACCCACCGCCGACGCCAACCTCACCCCACACGTACAGCACGTCGTCGACGCCGACAGCCACGCCACGATGGATTTCGGCGAGAGCTGCGACATCGGCGTCGTTGGCGACGCAAACAGGTGCAGCGTGTCCGAGTGCTGCGCCGAGCCGATCACCGAACCGCACATCGCGCCAGCCGAGGTTGGGAGCAATTGCCACCGAATTGTCCGATCGCTGGACCAGTCCGACAACGGCGACTCCGATCCCCAGAATTCGGTACTGCTGCGCAAGTCGTGCGCGGACCATTCCGACCGTAGCCACGATGTCGGCGATCGTGGCGTCGACCGAGACCCTGTCGCGAGCGCGCTCGATCCGTTCAACCGTGAGCACCACTCCGCCGAGACCGACAGCAGCGACGCCGATCGAGTCAACCGACACGTCGACCGCAATCGCCACGTTTTCGGCTGACCGAACGATGGCCACCGGCGAAGGACGTCCACGACTGCCATCGGAAGCGGCCGGCATCTCGACGACGAGCCCCAATTTAACCAATTCGCCGATGAGCGCTCCGACAGAGCTACGCGTCAGACCCGTGCGGGATACGAGTTCAGACCTCGACGCTGCGCCACGGAAGTGCAGTTCGCGCAGCAGCATCGACAAGTTGGCACTGCGGACCGTCTCGCTTCGAACGCCCGTGGACGACGTCGCAGCAAACCCCGTACGACTGCTCATATGGCGCGACCCGACGCATCCGCGGTGTGCATTCGAGTCGCCTCCCCCTTGTTGATTGGTCCCCGGATGAGTTTGTCGTATCCACGAACAAACACAACGGACAGCGTTGCCCAACGATGTACCGGTCGTCAAGACCCAGTTCGCCGCACCACCGCAACGACGGGGCGGGCGAGGCGAAATCGCCCGACCTTTGGCGTTGGGCTGTCATTGACAGCAACCCAACGCCAAAGCTCAGCCCTCCTGTTGAGTTGGAACACCTGATCCGTTCGCGCACGCAGTACGTGGTTCGTCACGTCGGCGAGTTGCCATTACTTCCAACGGGTATGAGCGGTGCCGACAGGGTCGTGGACCCAGGCTGCGGGCACGTCCCATCTGTCTTCGTACACCAACTCGTTCACGGGACGCCGCCTGACCGGACCATGCCGGCCGACGGGACGGCCAAGGGTGATGCACGCAGACAGGACGACCTCGTGTGGGATGCCGAGCAACTCGCGAAGTTCGGATTCGACCATCTGGTGCCACATCGTCAGAGCGCCTCCGTACCCCAACGCCCGGGCGGCGAGCAGCAGGTTCTGACACGCGGGATACACCGAGGCACCCTCGGACGGCGATGGCGGGCGATACCGCACCAGGCAGGCGAGCACCACCACGGGCACATGCTCGATGTGATCGACGTAGTACTGCATCGTGGCAGCAGTCCGCGCCTTCGGGGAGTCGACGTCGGCCTCGACAGCACCGACGTAGCCGTCGGCATCTCGTTTGGCCTGCCAACCACGCCGGAACGATTCGCCCAGCAACGCCTTCGCTTCGGTTGCCCGAACGCCATCACGCAACACCACGAATCGGAATGGTTGCCGATTCGACCCACTTGGCGCGCGGGTGGCATGCCACAAGATGGCCGACAGGTCATCGTCGGGGATCGGTTCATCGTGGTACCGACGGATGGTGCGCGTGGTGGCCAAGCCCTCGAGTAACGGCAGCGCCGAGAGATCCCCACGATGGCCTGATGAGTCGACCATCGGGCGTCAGCGCCCGGTGAAGTCCGGCGCGCGCTTCTCCATGAACGCTGAGACGCCTTCCTTGAAATCCTGAGTCCGCAGCAGCGGTAGGAGTTGCAGGAACACGTGATGGACGTTCTCGTCAAACGTCTCGGTCTCGGCGGCGCGCATCATTCGCTTGATCGCCCGCACCGCCAATGGCGCATTTGCCGCGATCTCAGCGGCCAGCCCCCGAGCACGTTCAGCAAGATCGGCATCGGCAACCACATGGTTGACGAGGCCAAGCTCGAGCGCCTCCTTGGCGAGCAGGGTGCGGCCGGTGAAGGTGATCTCCGCAGCTTTCGCGTAGCCGACCATGCGTGGCAACAGCCAGGTGCCGCCGCTCTCGGGAAGGATGCCGCGCTTGGCGAACCCGGGATTCAACTTAGCCGACTCCGCTGCCACGCGAATGTCACAACCCAGGGCCAAGTCGAGCCCATAGCCCGCTGCACCGCCATTGAGCGCACACACCGTGGGGGTGTCGATGTGGTGCAACACGATCGGCGGAGCGTTGCGAATGTCGAACTCGCCAGGGCTGACATCGAGACTTCCGAGACCGCCAAGACTTCCGCTCGGACTGCCCATCTGAGAGGCGAGGTCGAGTCCCGCGCAGAATGCACGCCCGGCACCTGTGAGCACGATGCAGCGCACCTCGCGGTCGCGGTCGGCGTCGAGCAGCCGCTGAGACAGTTCAT
Source organism: Actinomycetes bacterium (assembly GCA_025359865.1). GTDB lineage: Bacteria > Actinomycetota > Acidimicrobiia > Acidimicrobiales > Ilumatobacteraceae > VFMC01. The sequence goes on from JANYDH010000205.1 coordinate 3,529, forward strand.
CGAGCATCGACCCGGAGATGGTGTTCATCCGCTCTGGGGCGTTGAGGGTGATGGTGGCAATGTGATCGCTGACCGCATACATGACTTCAGGCATAAGGCCACCGTATCCTCCTGCCCACCACCGATCGCCGACCGGAGCGGAGAGGAATACGTGGCAAGCGGTCCGAATTCGGGCTAGATTCCTGGCACTGAAATACTCCAGCGGGCACATCAGCACGTTGGACTCCACAGGGGGAGACCCAAATGACACAAACCCGTGTGCGCCGGGCCGGCGCATTACTCATCGGCCTAGCACTCGTCACCGCAGCGTGCGGTAGCGACAAGAAGGCGGCCGAGACCACCACTGCTGCAACCGCACCGGTAACCGCAGCGGCGACCACCGCAGCACCAGTCGCGACCGAAGCTCCGGCAGACACCACCGCCGCAACCGAGGCACCCGCGGACACCACCGCCGCGACCGAAGCCCCGGCAGACACCACCGCCGGAACCGAGGCACCCGTCACCGATCTGGCGGGCGCACTCGAAGGCATGAAGGGCACCACGCCCCTCGTCGAGCTCAGCCAGGACTTCAAGGACCGCCTCGATGGCTCCGACGCAGCCAAGGCAACTCCGCTCGATGGCACCTACAATTATGCGGCAGAGACCTACGACGCCATCATCATCATCGGCCTTGCAGCAGAGATCGCAAAGTCCGATGGCAGCGCCTTGGCCGACCAGATCGTCGGCGTCACCAAGGACGGCGAGAAGTGCACCACGTTCGCCGACTGCCTCGTCTTGGTCAAGGCCGGTACCGACATCGACTATGACGGGTTCTCCGGCCCGATCACGATGAACGGCAACGGCGAGCCACTCGAGGCCAGCTACGGCGTCTTGCAGTTCGGCGCTGACGACCTCATCGACGATGCGGCCACGACCTACGTCACCGCAACGGCCCCCGAGTCAGCTGCCAAGCCGCTCGGCGTCACCGACGTCAAGCGCGATGGCGACGGCACACTCAAGATCGGCTCGATCCTGCCCGAGACGGGTTCACTGGCATTTCTCGCGCCGCCGGAGTTCGCCGGTGCCGAATTGGCGATCAACGACATCAATGCCGCTGGCGGCGTGCTCGGCAAGCCGGTCGAGTTCAGCCCCGGCGACTCAGGTGACACCAGCACCGACACCGCTAGCCAGACAGTCGACCGTCTGCTCGGCGAGAACGTCGACGCCATCATTGGCGCTGCGTCGTCGTCGGTGTCGCTGACCGTGATCGACAAGATCACCGCTGCAGGCGTCATCCAGTTCAGCCCGGCGAACACCTCGCTGAAGCTGGTCGACTACCCCGACCACAGCCTGTACTTCCGCAATGCTCCCCCGGACGACCTGCAGGGCAACGTCATCGCCCAGCTCGTGGCTGGCGATGGCAACAGCTCGGCGTACATCCTGGCTCTCGACGACGCGTATGGCACCAGCCTCGCCGACGTCATCGAGGCAGCCCTCAAGGCGTCGGGTGTCGAAGTGCTCGGCAAGAAGATCTACGACCCCAAGGCGACGAGCTTCGACGCCGAGGTTGACGACATCAAGGCAGCCGACCCGGATTCGATCATCCTCATCACGTTTGACGAGGGCTCGCGAATCCTGAAGACCCTGGTCGAAAAGGGCATCGGCCCGACCGTGAAGGCCACCTACGGCTGCGACGGCAACATGGGTAACGCACTCGGTACGAACTTCGACGCTGGTAAGTGATCAATTGAACTGCTGACCTTCGTCAGTGTTGCAATGGCCCCGGGCTCACGCCCGGGGCCATTGTCGTTTTCATGTTGTCGTTTTCACAGCAAGCGTTTGGTAGGTCGAGCCCCCTCCGGGGGGCTGCGCCTACCAAACGCTGGGTGGAACAAACGCTGCGGGGAACTCAGCCGCCGGTGGCCTTGGCGAGGGTGCCCAGGTACAACTCGATCACCGCCGGGTCTGCCAACAACTCACGGCCCGTGCCGGTATACGCGTTCTTACCCTGATCGAGCACATACGCGCGATTGCACACCTGGAGGCATCGACGGGCGTTCTGCTCGACCATCAAGATCGCGACGCCGGCAGTGTTGATGGTGCGGCACTGCAGGAACACCTCGTCTTGCAGCGTCGGCGACAGCCCAGCCGACGGCTCGTCGAGCAACAGGATCTTCGGCTCGAGCATGAGCGCACGGCTCATCGCCACCATCTGACGCTCACCACCAGACAGTGACCCGGCGCGCGAATGACGCCGCTCGAGCAACCGCGGGAACATCGTAGTGACGTACTCGAACCGGTCCTTGAACACCTTCGGGCGGAGATAGCACCCCATCTCGAGGTTCTCGACCACGGTGAGCGACGGGAAGACGTTCTTAGTCTGCGGCACATACCCGACACCCTGGCTCACCAGTTGGTGGGCCTTCATCCCAGTGATGTCCTTACCGGCAAGTTCGACCCGACCGGAACGTACCGAGCACAGGCCAAGCACCGCCTTCAACAGCGTGCTCTTGCCCGCGCCATTGGGCCCGATGATGCCGACGAAATCACCGTCGGTCATCACCAGGTTGCAGCCATTGAGGATGTTGACCTCGGGGATGTAGCCCGCCACAAGGTCGGCGGCCACCAGGAGCGGCGTGGCTGTTGTCGTGTCGGTCATAGGTCCTCCAACAGACTTTTGCCCTGATGTGAACCGAGGTAGGCGTCGATGACGGCGGGATTGTTCGAGATCTGGTCTGGTGTGCCTTCGGCAATGATGCAGCCCTCGGCCATCACCACAACCCAGTCGCTGATGTCGTGCACCATGTCCATGTCATGCTCCACGAACAACACGGTCATGCCCTCGTCGCGGAGACCCTTGATGTGCTGATTCAGGCTCTGCTTCAGCGCAGGATTGACGCCAGCCATGGGCTCGTCGAGCATGACCATCTTGGGGCGGGCCATCAGCGCGCGTGACATCTCGAGCAGCTTGCGCTGTCCGCCGGAGAGCGTGCCTGCATACTCGTCCCGCATGTGGTCGAGTTTGAACCTGGCCAGCAGCTCGTCGGCGCGTTGCTCGATCTCGGCCTCCTGCTGCTTCCACATGAACGGGAAGAGCCCCTTCCACCACTGCTCGCCCACTTGGCCGGTAGCGCCGAGCTTCATGTTCTCGATCACCGACATCTTGGTGAGGCTCTTGGTGAGCTGGAACGTGCGGATCATCCCCAATCGGGCGGCCTTATGTGCGGCGAGGCCTTCCATCGACCTCCCCTCGAAGCTCCATGTGCCCGCATCGGGCTTGTCGAAGCCGGTGAGCAAATTGAAGAACGTCGTCTTGCCGGCACCATTGGGGCCGATCAGCGCAGTGATCGAACCACGTTGCACTTCGGTGTGATCGACATCGACAGCGGTGATACCGCCGAACGTGCGGCGTACACCGTTCGCGATCAAGATCGGGTCGAGCTTCTTGCTGCCAGGCTCGGGTGTGACGTCGGCCAGGGCAGCCTTGGCTGCTGCTGCGGCTGGAGTGAGGTCATCGGCCATCGAGTGCCATCTCCTTGCGGTTGCCGAACAGGCCTTGTGGGCGAAACACCATCAGCAGGATCAACAGTAGGCCGACGAGCATGAGTTGGATCTGGCCGACCTGGCTGATGTTGCCGATCAACTGGATGCCGAACACCTCGACTGAACCGCCGTTGGACTTGACGAGTTCGTTGAGGAACACATCGGCGAACGCGAGGATTCCCCAGAACAGCATCGGGCCGACGATCGACCCGGAAATCTTGGCTGCCCCGCCGAGTACCAACGCGGTGAGCACGTAGAACGTGAGGTCACGGCTGTAGTTGTCGGGCTGCACCGAGCCGCGTTCGACGGAGAACATCATTCCTGCGAACGTCGCGATCACACCACCGAGAATCAGCGCCTGCATCTTGTAGCTGTACACGTTCTTGCCGAGACTGCGAACCGCGTCTTCGTCCTCGCGAATCGCCTTCAACACCCGTCCCCAGGGGCTCCGCATAAGCAGCCAGACGAACACGGAGAAGATCGCCACGAGCGTCCAGCCGACCGTCACGGTCCACAGCGAGTACCCGGTGTACTCGACTCGCAGCGATGCAGCAATCAGTACGAGCATCCACACCACGCCGGTCAAACCAACGCCAGCACGCTGTGGAACGGACGGGAATCGCTTGCCAAGTTTGTTCCACGTAGCTGCGCCGAGCACCAGGCCGATCGCCAGCATCGCTGCGAGCATCACATAGGGGACTGCTCCTTCGGCCTTGAACGGTGACAGCGGGTAGCGCCCGCTCTCGACGTATGGGCTGAGCCGGCGATACGACGCAGAGAACTCATTGATGCCGTCAGACCCTCCGACGTACACCTTGAACCTCACCGAACGGACGATCAGCCTGATCACCTCGGCGACTGCGATGGTGACAATGGCCAGGTAGTCGGCCCGCAGGCGAAGCGTTGGGACCCCCATGATCAGCCCGAGCACTACGGCGTACCCGATGCCGATCGCGATACCCCACCAGAATGAGATCTGGAAGTAGTGCGCGGTCATACCGAGCCCGTAAGCCCCGCAGGCCATGAATCCTGCCTGGCCGAAGTTCAACAGACCGGTGTACCCGAACTGCACGTTCAACCCGATCGCGGCGATGGCGTAGTACATCGCGTTGACGCCGAAAAACGCACTCAAGGTGGCTTCGAAGATGTTCGACCAGTTCATCAGTCCTCTTTCAGCCCACTCGCTCGCGACGACCAAGAATGCCCTGCGGGCGCACCAGCAAGACGAGCACCAAAACCACCAGTGCGGGCACCTTCTTCAGTTCAGTGGGCACACCGAACAGGGTGCACACTTCGACAAACAGCCCGACGATGAAACCACCGATGAGCGCGCCGAAAGCCGATCCGAGACCACCAAGGGTGATGCCGGCAAACATCAGGAACAACAGATCTGCGCCCATGTCCGGCCCCACACCTTCATCAAGACCACGAAAAATGCCGCCAAGCGCGGCCAACGCGCCACCGATGAACCACACGATCCGAATGATCTGCTGACTATCGATACCCGTTGACGAAGCGAGGTCGGGGTTGTCGCTGACTGCACGAGTGGCCTTGCCAAGGCGCGAGCGCTGGATCGCGAGCGCGACAGCCACCAAGACGACAAGCGACAGCACGGCCGTGGTGAAGTCGCGTGGCGTGATGTCGACCGGCCCGATCTTCCAGCTGGTCTGCAGGCTGTAGTCCTTCAACGGTCTCACGCGGCCACCGAACCGGTACAGGAAAAAGTTCTTCAACAGAATCGACAGACCGACGCTCACCACGAGTTGCGACACGAGCCCGATGCCACGACGGCGCAACGGACCGAAGATCCCCGCATCGAGAACCAGTCCGAATAGTCCACCGAGAACGATCACAACAGGCGCAGCAATCCACAGTGGAACGCCCCACGAGACGTTGAACAGGAATGCGACCAGGCCCCCAAAGGTGACCATCTCGCCGTGAGCGAAGTTGGTAAGCCCCGTGGTGCCAAAGATCAGCGACAGCCCGACAGAACACATCGCGATGATCAGGCCGAGACGGGCGCCGTCGGTGGTGCGCTGCGCAAGTTTGTCGATGAACGACTTGGTGGTGCGGTTGGCTTCGCCGGTGAAGTAGTTGATCGTCAGGTTCGCAGTGATGAAGTCATCGGCCTTGACCTGGCGCACAGCGGGCGTCTGCGCGGTGAGAGCAGTACCAGTTGGCAGCGTGGACTCATCGAGCGTGATCGTGTAATCGCCTGGCCCCGGGAGCGCGACCACGAAGATGCCCTTGTCATCGGTGACTCCTGCACCCATCTCGGCACCACTGGCATCGACCACGCTCACCGACACGCCTGCGACCGGAATCTTCTTGGACTTGCCGTCGACTTGTACCTGGTCCTTGACCTGGATCTTGATGGTGGTATCAGCTGCCCGAGCCGGAGACCAGAGCGAACCGGCGAGCGCGCAGAACAACAGCACTGCGGCGACAACGTGTCGAGTTCGTAAGGTCACCGACAAAGCACTCCCCCAATGACATCGGCGGCGGTACCGGCGTCGGGGCGGTATTTGAGCCGGTTTCCGGGCGCTCGTCAAGAGCGAACCCATAACTGCCCGTGAACAGCGTGCGCGCCACACCGGTACGGTGCACGTTTCATGGAACTCGACAGCACCCAAGCAGTGCCACAACCGACGCTGCGCCACGAACTCGACTCGCAGACGTGCGAGCTTCTACTCATTCGTCACGGCCGCTCGGCCGACGTGGTACCCGGCTCTCCAGAGTCCGCAGATCCGCCGCTGCATCGTCTTGGTGTTCTCCAGGCAACGGCGCTCGCTGCCCGGCTTTCGCCGGTGACCCTGCATGGCGTGTACAGCTCGCATCTCGCGCGGGCGGCGCAAACCGCTGCGCCGCTGGCAGCAGCGCGGGGTCTGAACGTGGAGATTGATACCGATCTCGAAGAGATCCGCCTCGGCGATTGGGGCAACGGCGAGTTCCGCCGCAGAGCTGCTTGCGGTGACCCCGAGTGGGTTGCCTGGAGCCTGACGGGACGATGGGACGGCATTCCCGGCGGTGAGGGCGACGACGCGTTTCGCGAGCGGGTCGTCGACGCGGTCGGGCGGATCATCGCACGACACCGCGGCCAGCGGGTCGCCGTTGTCGCCCATGGGGGAGCAATCGGCGCGTACACCGCTGCGATCCTTGGAATCCATCGCACGATGTGGATGGCGGTTGAGAACACGAGCATCACTACGGTACGGATGAGCACGGCGTACGGGGCCCACATCGTGTCGGCCAACGATTGCCACCACGTCTACGATCCGGTAGTGGGTACCGACGCGTAACCGCGAGCTACGGTTCTCAACATGAACGACGAACTCGAAAAGGCACGCCAGGAACTTGATCACGAGTTTCGACAGGTGCGCGAAAATCTCAAGAAAATCCACGAGTCGCTCGGCAAGGTCGAAGCTGCCGGGCCGCAGGATGACCTCGAGCAACTGCTTGACGATCTCGAGGACGTCGTCAAGAAGGTCCGCACCGGCGGATTGCTCGCTGGCGGCTCGAAGGGGCACGCGAAGGCCCGTAAGCACTTCCTCGAACTGCAGGGCAAACGGGTATGACCGAGGGCCGGCCTGCGCCCCTACGCACTCGGGTCAGCGAACTACTCGGCATCGATTATCCCATCGTGCAGGCACCGATGGGCTGGATCGCGCGGTCCGCGCTGGCGAGCGCCGTCAGTAACGCTGGCGGCCTCGGCATCATCGAGACCTCGTCGGGCGAACTCGACGCGATTCGCAACGAGATCATTCAGATGCGCGAGCTCACCTCGCAGCCGTTCGGCGTCAACATCGCCCAACTCTTCGTTCGTGACCCGTCGATCGTGCAGTTTGTCGTCGACCAAGGTGTTCGGTTCGTGACGACATCGGCGGGCGATCCGACCCGCTACACAGCGCAGTTGAAATCTGCAGGGCTCACCGTGTTTCACGTCGTACCTACATTGTCGGCCGCGTTGAAGGCAGTCGCTGCCGGCGTCGACGGGTTGGTAGTGGAAGGCGGCGAGGGCGGTGGATTTAAGAGCCCGCGCGATGTCGCAACCATGGTCCTGCTCCCCCTCATCGCATCACGCGTCGATCTACCCATCATCGCTGCTGGTGGAATCACCGACGGCCGGTCGATGGCAGCTGCGTTCGCACTGGGCGCCACGGGAGTGCAAATGGGCACGCGCATGGTCAGCGCCGCCGAGTCACCAGTACACGACAACTGGAAGCAGGCCATCGTCGCTGCCGCCGAAACTGACACCGTGTTCCTCAATCGGTTCTCCAAGCCCGGCCTACGCGCGCTACGCACGGCACGCAGTGAACGGCTCGAACGTGACGAGCACGTGCCGATGGCCGAGTTCGGATCTGCGCTCGATCTGTACTTCGGCGGCGACATGGAGGCCTCGCTGGCCCTCACCGGGCAGGTGGCAGGTCGGATCGATGAGGTCCGCTCCGTCGCCGACATCATCGAGTCGACGGTCCGTGAGTTCACAGAAGCAGTTCGCGAACTCGCCAGATTTTCCTAGCAGGACGATAACCATGCGGACCTACGCCACCACGGTCCGCGCGAATGCTTGACAAATCAGATACAGTTTCCATCAGGCGGAGATCTCAACGCTTGTTTGTCGACCCCCGGCAGATCAGCGGGCACCTCGGAGGTCCTTCCATGAAACTCGACACCGTGACAAAGTTGGTCGTGGCGCTCGTAGCGCTGTTCCTGGTGGTGTCGTTCTGGAGCGACCCAGCCGGAAGCGCTGGCCTGTTTCACGGCTTCCTGGGTTCCGTTGGCGGGTTCTTCTCAGCGGTGATCGACAAGAGCGTCACCTTCGTCAAGGGCCTCGGCGCCAAGTGAGCCGGTACCCGACGGAATCGCTGCCCGGTCGGGATCAGCAGTAGTCGTTGCCGTCACCAGCCACACGGTGACTGCCCACAATGCGGTGGCACCCGCCACGTGCACCGCCACAAGCACCGCAGGGACGCCACTGAAGTACTGGATGTAGCCGACTGCACCCTGTGCAACTGCAACGCCGACCCACGCGGTGAGCGGGCCATCGAGCATCCGGCGATCTGCACTGCGGTGGCGCAGGCGCATCACCAGCAACGTCATCACGAAGACGGTCGACCAGATCGCCACACTGTGCAACTGCGTCGCGGTACTCACGCCAAGACCGAACCGACGCGCCTTCTCGTCGCCGGCATGAGGGCCCGACCCGGTGACTACGGTACCGAGCGCTATTGCCCCAAACGTGAACGCGGAAACGACCCATACATGGCGACGGATCGAAACCGAGACCACGGTGCGCCGAGGTCCGTCATGCTGAGCCGATCGCACGACGAGCACCACCCCATTTGCAACGAGCACCATCGAGACCAGGAAGTGGCTCTGCACGGCCGCCGGGTGCAAGTCGACGAGTACGGTGATACCGCCGAGCACGATCTGTCCGGTCACGCCGGCCACCAATCCGAGTGACCACCAGGTGAGGTCACGGCGGCGCGGCACGCGGACCAGCGAGCCGAGCACCGCCAGCACTACACCGATCGACACCAATCCTGTGAACAGGCGGTTGATCTGTTCGATCGCCGAATGCTTCGACGACACGTCGATGAGGTTGGAGTTGTTGCATCGCGGCCAGTCGTTGCAGCCAAGGCCCGAGCCGGTGAGCCGTACGGCCGCTCCCGACACGACGATGATGCACAGGAGCGCCAATGCCGCTACGCACACCGAGCGGTACCTGGCGGGACTGATCTGCCATCGCTTCACGATGTGGCAGCGTATGGCCGAGCATCGCTTCGCGCCCACTCGTCGCTGCCTGCCACTTGGTGGCTACGGTCACAGGCATGCTCACGAGCTATGACGACTTCCCGATCCACCAGGCCTCGGTTCCGATGGCCCATACGGCCACCGCCGACCTGAACCACTACGACCGGTACTTCTTCAACGGCTATTCGGCCGATGGCGGGGTGTACTTCGGGGCGGCGATGGGCCTGTACCCGAATCGACACGTGAGCGACGCCGCGTTCAGCGTGGTGCGAAACGGCGTGCAATGGTCCGTTTTTGCGTCTGGGCGGGCCCCGCTCGACCGACGCGATGCAACCACCGTTGGGCCGATCAAGGTGGAGATCGTCGAACCATTGCGAACGTTGCGATTGCTGATCGATGCACCAGAGCAGGGCGTGCGCGCAGATCTCACGTTCCGCCATCGCTCACCCGCGATCGAAGAACCACACTTCTTCCAACGCGCCGGTGTACGGCCGTTCTTCGATTTCACCAGGCTCACCCAGTTCGGAGCATGGACCGGCTGGATCGAGCTGGGGGGCGACCGGATTCCGGTCGACCCCGTCGATGTGGTCGGCTCGCGCGACCGTTCGTGGGGAATTCGTCCGGTCGGCGAGTCGGCCCCAAGCGGAGCACCCGTCGGGCTACCCCAATTCTTCTGGCTGTGGGCACCGGTCAACTTCCCATCACTGTCGACCCACTTCGACGTGAACGAACATGGCGATGGAAGGCGTTGGCATGAGGCGGGTACGATCGCTCGCGTCGGCGAGACCGAGCCAGAAACGATGCGCGCGGTGGATTACCGCATCACGTGGAGGCCCGGCACCCGCTGGGCCGAGCGGTTCGAGTACGACCTCATCGACTGGTCCGCAGGAGTCAGCACAGTGTCGCTAGAGCCGCTGTACGAGTTCCACATGTGTGGCATCGGTTATGGACACCCGGAATTCGCTCACGGCGTCTGGAAGGGTGAGGCGACGGTTGCTGGCGAACAGATGTCGCTACCGGTGGACGCACCCTGTTCACGCCAGAACATCCACATTCAGGCGTTATGCCGCGCCACATTCCACGGCGCCGACGGCACTGTCGAAAACGGTGTGGGCATTTTGGAGCAGTTGGCGATCGGACCGCACCCATCTGGACTGACTGGCATCTTCGACCCGTTCCAAGGCTGACCCGGTCGCCACCGCCCGAGCCACCACCAGTGTGGCCACGCATACGCTGCGTGAATGTGGCGCACTATCTGCATCAGGAACCGGTGCCAGCCGTTCATGGCTGAGCTGTGGCGTTAGGTTGTTGTCAACAGGCTGTCGCACATTGCGGTGGAATGTGGCGGCACCTCGACCCGACCTCACCGATGTGAACGGTGTGGCGTGCTCGACGAAGTTGATCATCGTTGGCCAGGGGTTCGTCGCCGCAAGCCCTCGACACGTGGAGGCACGTGTGCCTACGTGCCTCCACGTGCCTCCACGTGTCACCGCGACCAGCGATTCGAACTCGCCACGGCGGAGACCCGCACCCCATCCGCCAGTGCGCTCGCGTCGCAGCGTGAACGTTCGGTGCATGACAGTCGCGTGTGATGGAAGCCTGGATCAGCCACCACGACGGCTGGGCGGGCAGGATCGCGTCGACGTTCATGTCGCCAGCGCCGATAACACGACGCGACTCGGCACCGCAACACCGACACGTTCGCCCAGCACAGCCTGACATACACGCGACCGCCACCGCCCAGATCCACCGCCCGAGTCACCGCCCGAGTCACGACCGGCTTACGTGTGACGAATGGTCATCCCGCCGTCGACCGGAATGACCGCACCGTTGAGGAAGCTTGCAGCGGGAAGGCACAGGCTGAGCGTCATCTGCGCGACTTCTTCCGGCTCGCCGTAGCGGCGCAACGGCACGCGCCGCTTTGCATAGGTCTCCTTGGCCGCTGCATCAATACCGGCCGTCATCCCAGTATTGATCGGTCCGGGGCAGATGCAGTTGACGGTGATCCCGAACCGACCCAACTCCACTGCGAAGCTCTTCGTCAATCCAACGACACCAGCCTTCGATGCCGCGTAGCCCGCCAGACCGGCTGCCACAACGATCGTCTCGGTCGAGGCGATGTTGACCACCCGTGCACCACCATCGGCTCGCTGGAGGTGCGGCAGACACAGCCGTATCAACCGTGAGTGAGCCGTGAGGTTGACATCGAGCGTACGCGCCCAGTTCGACTCGTACGTAGTTTCGTCTTGGAACGCGGAGTTGATGAGCGAAACTCCGGCGTTGTTGATGAGCACATCGACGCCGCCGAACACATCGACCACGGTGGCGACCAACCGTTTGAGCTGATCGTGGTCAGCGACGTCACAGATGACATCGAGCGCAGCATCGGCGCCGTAGACGTCACGAATCTCCTGCCCGACCGCAAGCACCCGCTCGGGGTCGAGGTCGACCACTGCAACTCGTGCCCCCTCATCTGCGAACAGGTGGGCGGTGGCCCTGCCCATGCCCGACGCCGCGCCCGTAACGATGACTCGACGCCCGGCCACCGAGCGCGACAGCTTGGTGAGCCGTGGGTTCACGCGGACCAGCGTTCGGTTCCGCCCATGCCATAGGCCTTCAAGAACAGCGCCCGCTGCGGCACGACTGCGATGAAGGCGGTGCCTTCGGAGTTCTCCGGTCCACCTGGCGCGAACGCGTCGAGGTCGTAGTCGAACACGCCCGTCCACAGCCTACGCTTGGTATCGAGGTCAGCATGTACGGTCGCTGTGCCCCACACTTCGAGGCCGTCGCCCACAGCGGTGACCTGCCAGTGGAGTGCGACGTTGGGATTGGCGGCGATGTTGCGTGACTTCACCGAATCGGTGCCACACATCGTCCAAAGAATGTCGCCTTCCCAGCACGGGTGCACCGGCACGACATCGGGTGCGCCGTCGGCGCCGACCGTCGCAAAGTGGGCCCATGGAGACAGCAGCGGTCCGTGCGCCTTCACGTCATCGAGTTCCACGTTGATCTCCTCAGTGTTCGTCCACGGTGTCGTTGTCGAGCGTCGTGGTGGTGACCCGACACAGTAGTGGCCCGCGCTCGTCGTGCTCAGGGTCGGCGCACCGCACGAATGAACGACACGAACGAACGACACGAACGAACGACACGAACGAACGACACGAACGAACGACACGAACGACACGAACGAACGACAGCGATAGTGTTCGCACCAGTGAAGAAGCAGACCGTCGAAGAACGACGCAGTGAGATCCTCCAGGTCACCTGCGAAGTGGTGATCGAACGCGGCTTCGCCGCTACCCGGATCAGCGACGTTGCCAAGCGTCTTGGCGTCTCCAGCAGCCTCATTCACTATCACTTCGACTCGAAAGAGCAACTCCTCGCCGAGGCATTCGCTCACTATGCACGCAAGGATTTGGCCGAAATGGTCGGCGAGATCCAGTCTGGCCCTACATCGGTAGCGCAACTCGATCGCGCGATCCAGAACTATGTCCCCGAGGGCAGCGACGACGTCGAGTGGATGCTGTGGATCGATGGCTGGGGCGAAGCGCTGAGAAACCCGATGATGAAGAAGATCAGCCAGGAACTCGACGAGCAATCGGCCGAACTGCTTCAGCGTGTCATCTCGGGGGGCGTCGACGCCGGCGACTTCACCTGTGCCGACCCGCGCGCTGCTGCAATGCGGCTGACCGCATTGGTGGATGGTCTGGCCATTCAGTTCGCCGCCCACGACGGGATGATGAATCGAGCGGAGCTGATCAATCATGTCCGTACCGTCGCTGCGGCCGAGGTGGGCATTGCGGTTGCGTCGTTCACCGACGTCGATCTCGCTCAACTCGATGGTGCGCACTTCGCCATGCCTGGGGCCGCAACCGATTCAGCGTTACGCCACCTCGTGGCCCGCTACTGCGATGCAGTGATCAGCAATGACCCCGAGGCCTGGATCTCGACGTGGGCAAAGGATGCCACGTGGGAACTGTTCGCCGGTAAGGCTGTGGTCGGCCGCGATGCCATTCTCGCGATGTGGAGCACGGCAATGGCCGATTTCGACTGGGTGGTTCACACACCCTCGGTCTGCTTGTTCGAGGTCGACGAGGCCGCGGGAGTCGCACGCGGCCGGGTCACGTTCCAAGAGCGCACCAAGCGCACGACCGGTAAGTCGGCCACGTTGCTCGGCACCTACGCAGACCGGTACGAACGAATCGCGGGCAGGTGGCTGTTCACCGAACGCCGCCTGCACGTCATCGATGCATCCTGACCCCGCTGCCCCGCTGCCCCACCACCCCGGTTCCGGCTTTGGT
>JANYDH010000045.1 GCA_025359865.1 Actinomycetes bacterium
GCCCACCACCGGTGCCCAGATCCACATCGGACGTGGTTCAGAAGCGGCGATCGTTGGTGTTCTTCTTCGGCGGAGCTTTGAACGGAGCCTCGATGAGCACCTCGAATTGGGCATCGTCGGGCTGCTTCGGCTCATTGAGACGCTGGAGGTAGACCTTGATGGCAGCACGCGCCGGGGCGACGTGGTCGCCTTTGGCACCGACCGAGCGAGCCATCGCGTCCTTGGCCTTGGCAACCCGCTCTTTGCGGGTCGCCTTCTCCTCTTCGGAGATCACACGCTTTGGCTTGTCGGTCGCGTTTGCGTTACGACGGGCTTCAGTTTCCTGCAGCGGAGTGAGCTTGGCGGGGATTGCCATTGAACTGGTCCTTCTTTCCGGGTTACCTGACGATACAGGAGCGTTTGGCCTGTACCGCAGAATCAGCTCACCACCAGCTTTGGTCGTGAGATGTCGTTGAGCGACATCTCAACGCCGCGGTTGCCCATTCAGCCGGTCGCAGTGCCAGGTGTGTCGAGCCGGTCGAGTTCGGCGCGGGCTTCGGCAAGCGCGGCAAGTCGCGCTTGAACCTGCACGACCGCTTGATCGAGTGCATCCTGACCGGCCGAGGTGGGGGGCAGAGCGACTATCGAAGCCACTGCTGCCTCGAGACCGTCCACAGCGGGCTGGAGCGTCGCAATGACGCGCTCTCGATAGGGCGAGGCCAGCGTGGCAGCGGCAACCAGGCGCTCGTCGATCGTCAACGCCTCACGCTCGACGACCGAGCAGGCATCACCGAGACCCGCAACTGTGGAAGCACGCGCGGCAAGCACAGCTGACCGGAGCCGCCGATGCAGCTTCGCCTCGGGCGAATGAGCGCCCGCCCACGACGCAGGCGCCCGGCTGGCAATGCCGGGCACCACTTCGTTGGAAGCGTCGTACTCGCGCTTTGACCGACCGGCGAGCACGACCGCACCGCCGATGGCGACCAGCGCGACGACGCAGAACAACACCAGCAAGAGTGTCACATCGTGCCGGTCATTCGAAGGGCGGCCGTCTGACACTCGGTCATGTCTTGCTCTTTTGGTACAATACGAACAGTGTGATGATCAACACGGCGGCGATCACTGCGGCAATGATGATCTTGACCTTGCTCCACGGACGATCACCGTGCACTTCACCGGTGACGCCGTTGATGTAGACCCTGAACGGCCGTTCCTGATAGATCACTGCCAGCAACCAGATCGGCAAGAGCAGGTGCTTGTAGGTCATCGTCCGCCAGTCGGTCTGCTTGCTGTTGATGTCTTGATGATCTCCGCCAATGTCATGGCGGATGGTCTGATCGATCACCGTCTCCATCTTGCCCGTGGCCTCACCCAGACAATCTTCGACGTCAAGGTCATACGTTCGGCACAAGTGCCCAGCGACGTACTCCGGCGAGTACGGCTTGGCTGTTGCTGTAGGCCACGGCTCTAGGTCTGCGATCCGTTTACGGTCGAAACCTTCGTTCGCAAAGACGGGAATGTCGTCGAAGTTGTTGGCAACCTCACCCGACACTGGACGCCACGTGGTGTAGGTCTCGGTACGCTGGTTGTCGCCGGAACCGACGGTGCGGGTGTGATCATCGCCGCGACGGCCCGTGTAGTGGGTTTGGGTGTCGGCGTCGTAGGTGAAATACGCCATGTACACGCTGGAGAACGAGCCGGTGCGGTTGTAGGTCTTGAACTCGGTCGGTGCGAACCAACGGCTGTTGATCCACTGCTCGATCGCCGCGGTCGCCTTCTTCTCATCGATCTGAAACGGCACGACGCCGTCGACGTTGAGCCGTTTCGGCGCTTCGTGAACGTCATCACGCTGGATCGGCGTCGCACAGTACGGGCAGCGCTCTGCAGTGACGCTGCCGACGAACGTGGTGTGTCCGCCGCAACTCTGACACACGATCTCCTTCTCCGCGCCGGCCTGGGCGCTGGCTCGATCGATCGTTCCGCTCTGTAGAGCTGCGAGAGCGGTGCGCAGATCGCGCTCTGCGACCACCTGCGTTGCATCGACGGCGACATCGCTGACCGTGCCGCAGTCGTGACACTTCAGCTTCTGCAGCACGATGTCGAACCGCAACTCGCCGCCGCATGATGCGCATGGGTACGTGCGGGTTTGTTCCGTGCTGTGCAGCATCGCCCGGACGCCCGTCGCCTCCGCGACCGGAGGAGGCGGCGGCGCGGCCATCGGCGGCGGTGACGCCATTGGCGGCGGTGACCCGTCCGGGGTGGGCTCGCTCATGGTCAGGCGCTCGGCGGCATCGGAGGCGGCGCCTGTGCCGCCGGAGGCAGCGGCGGCGGGGCAGCAAAGAACGGTTGAAGCGCTGGCACCGTTTGCGCCTCAGACCATCCGGCCATACCGGTCGACCACACCAGTGTGGTTGGCAGGACCTGTCCCCCTTGAACGCCGCTCTGCATCTGAGCAAGGTTGAACGGTCCGCCAGGCTGGCCCCCGGCATCGACATGGAACATCTGGCCCTGACTCGGCAGCGGCGGTGGGGCGGCTGGCGCTACGGGAGCAGCCGACGACTTGGGCGCCATCACGTTGCCCATCGTCTGCGCCATCTGGCCGGCCATCGCGACGCCCATGCCCATCTGCATCATGTCGCCCATCGCGGAGCCTCCGGGATTGCCGGCCGCGACGACCATCGCCTCGGCTGCCTTTGCCTGCTGGAGGCGGTCCATCGATCCGACGTTGTCGAGATAGCCGCTCTCCTCGACGCCGCGGGCAACGCCGCGAGTGATGGCCTGGGTGATCTCGTCGGGCAACGAGATGTTCATGGTGATCTCGGGTACCTCGAGGCCGTACTCGTCGTCGATCCGCTCACTAACGAACTCGCGAAGCTTCGATGACAGCTCGACCTGACGACCCTGCAGATCGATCACACCAAGACCGGTCGCCAGCACCATGTCGGAGAACGCGAGCGAAATGACCTGGCGCAGCAACTCGGCAATCTCGTCGGCCTCAACAGCGCTATCGGTGCCGATGACCTCGCGTAGAAAAATCTCGACGTCTTTGATTCGCACAACACACATGCCGTTCGCCCGAACCTGCACCAGCTTGAAGTCAGGGTCGCGGACGGTAACTGGGGTGGGCGTCCCCCAGCGAAGGCTGGTGACCGGGCGGGTGTTGATGAAGTACACCTCGCTGCGAAACGGACTGTTGAAGCCGTACTTCCAACCCTGCAACGTGCTGAGGATGGGAAGATTTTCGCTCTTCAGTTCGTAGTTGCCGGGCTGGAACGTGTCGGCCAATTTGCCGCCGTACACGAACGCGGCCATCTGCCCCTCGCGAACGATGAGCCTGGCACCGTTCTTGATCTCATTCTGATAGCGGGGGAACCTCCACGCCAACGTGGTGCGCGAATCATCCATCCACTCGATGATGTCAACGAGTTCCCCGCGCAGCTTGTCCATCAGACCCATGGGTATCTCTCCTGACTCGGCAACTCGTCCTGGCAGAGCTGAACTACCGCCACCATAGCTGGCCGCTTTGCTTCAGACCGCAAGTCAACCGGCCCAAGGGGCACCCAGCGGGTGCACACTTCGCGGAGATCACTCGCAAGTGGTCAGGTACCAAGAATCGTTCGCGTGTACTCCACAATGGCGGCGATTTCTTCGGCGGAAAGACGCCCACCGAACGCGGGCATACCTCGACGCCCTTCGGTGACCGTAGTGATCTGAGCAGCCGGGTCGGGGAATCGCTCGACCATCCTGCCCGCAAGTCGTGGCCCGATCCCTCCAGAACCGTCGCCCCCATGGCAGCCGGCACATCGTGCGCCGAACAAGTCGCCGCCATCGATACCCCCAGCTGCCGCAACCGCAGCCGCTGGCACGGGAGTCGGTGCTGTAGGGCTGTTCGCGAACAACATCACGACGAACACGACGACGGCGAACACAGCGAGAATCTCGAACCATTTGCAGACCTGTCGAAGCACCACGGCTACACCTTGATCCCGAACTGACGGAAGAACCACAACGAACTGGTCAACCACAGCAACACCATTGTGGTGAAAAGGAGCCCTCCGACCACCGGCAACGCCCATCCGGGCATCCTCTTGGAACGCACGACCAGCACCTTGGTCCCGAACGCACCAAAGAACACGCAACCGAGTATCGAATGCCAGAACCGTCTGCCACCACCAGGGTCGGGGTTGAATCCGAGGGACCACAGGCAGTGATACGCAACGGGGAGTGCAACCAGCAGAGCAAGCGTGCCGGACATGCGGTGGACTGGACCAACCCAGTCGGGCGCTTCACCGCCTGGAAGCTTGCCGAACATCCACAGTGCGGTTGCCAACTGAACGAGCACCAGCGCGAGGCTCAATGTGGTCGCCCACGCCTTGAAATGCAGCGTTGTCGAGAAGAACAACTTGATGGTGGTCTCGGAAGCCGGAGCGTGTGCCTGGCCATACACGCCGGCCAAGACCGCGACAAGCGCACCAGCGAGAACCGCACCGAGAAAGACGACGTTGGGAGCGCCCCTCGGTTCGGTGACTTGAACCTCGTTACTCATCGACGACACCCTCCCATTCAGTTCGACGTCGTTAAGTGTCGCACACTCGTCCCGTGAGTTTTTCAGATCTGATGTCACCCGTTGACCCAAGGCTTTCGTCAGTCAGAAGTACCGACATCCCAGGAAGGAAAACCATGAACAACAAACTGCTCAGTCTTGCCGCAGGATCTGCACTGATTCTCGGCCTGATCACCACCACCGACACCGTCCAAGCAACTAACCGGTCAGCAAGAACAACGCTCACCACCGCAGCCGGCCACAAGATCGGCACGGTCAAGTTCATTGTCATCGGAGGCCATACCGAGGTTCGCGTTTCGCTGAACACCGGCGGCCTGACCGACGTCGAGGTGGACGTGTTCCATGGCTTCCACATTCACGCCAACGACGTCGCCACCAACGGTGACGGATGCATCGCCGATCCGGCGGCCGCAGCCGCCACTTGGTTCGTGTCGGCCGATGGTCACTACAACCCGACAAAGGCAACTCACTCCCACCACGTAGGCGACATGCCGATGGTGTACTTCAACTCCGATGGGAGTGTCGAAACACGGTTCCGGCTCGACCAGATCGACCCAGGTGATCTCATCGGCAAGGTAGTGATCCTGCACGCCGGCCTTGACAACTACGCCAACATCCCGCTCGGCACCGGCGCCACCCAGTACACGGCCAATTCAACGGAAGCAACGGATGCCACCGCCAAGACTGGCAACGCCGGCAGCCGCATCGCCTGTGGCGTCATCACGTTCTGACATGACACCGACCAGGCAGATCGTGCGTGAGGTCGAAGGGGGACAAGTGTGAACCACCGACGAATCGAACAGGTCTCTGTCGGCTTGATCGCAATCTTCATGTTGCCAGCCGGTCTACATGCCGCGTTCACGCCCAGGTCGTTCTCCGACGATTTTCCGCTCGGGCGTGGGTTTATTTCTCATCAGGGCGATCTGTACAACGAGCATCTCGTCCGTGACGTCGGTGCACTGTTTCTCGCACTGGCGATCGCGGCGTTGTGGGCCGGCCGGTCGGCCCAGACCGATTCAAGCCCGTGACCGCTTCGACGACCGACACGGCGTCGACTGCCGACACGGCGACAGCCGCCAGAGACGAGTTCTGGCGCGATCGGCGCGAGGCGCTGAGAGTGCTGATCGTCGGCGGGATTCCGGCGGGTGCGCTGCTTGTCGGGGTCGGTAGTCGCCTGGCGATGCTCGTGCTCCGGGTCACCTCACCCGACCGGGTGCGCGGCGTCACCAGCGATGACGGCTTCACCATCGGGCGAGTCACTGTGGACGGTACCTACAACTTGCTCGCGATCGGGGCCGTGGTCGGAATCATCGGGGCATTCGCCTACCGGATGGTCGCCCCATGGCTGATCGGGCCAACGTGGTTTCGGCGCTTCACCACCGGCGCGGCCGCTGCCGCCGTCGCCGGATCGATGCTGATCCACTCCGACGGTATTGACTTCACGCTGCTGAAGCCCACGTGGCTGGCAATCGGGCTGTTCATCGCATTGCCAGGGCTGTTCGGGGCATTGATAGGTGTTGCCATCGACTCGGCCGGTCGTGACGAGTCGTGGACGACCCAGGGCCGTCGACAGTGGGTTCTGCCCTTGACTGCTGTCGCGTGTTTCCCCGTCACGCTCCTCGCACTGCTGCTCGGGCTCACCGCGCTGATTCGTGACATCCATTCACTCACCTGAGTACGCGCACCGCAACCCAGTGTGTGGTCGGGAGCATCACAAACCCACGGAGGCTATGTTAAAGCGATGTTGCGCCAGTCGACAGACCCGCCTCCGCCCATCCAGGATGGGCCAGTGGTCCGCGAACCGCACAGTACCAAAAGCGGGCTGCTGGGTCGTGTCGACGTGTGGCAACAACGCCACCCCGTGATTGCCTTTCCGGTTGGCGTGGTTATGAAGTTCTCCGATGACCGCGCCGACCGGTTAGCGGCACTGGTCGCCTACTGGGGATTCTTTTCGCTGTTTCCCGCGATGTTGGTGTCGGTGACCGTTCTCGGCTTCGTTCAGCAGAACAGCCCGATCGTGACCCAGAATCTCGCCGACTCGTCGATCGCCCAGTTTCCGATCATCGGAGACAGCATCAACAGCTCGGGCGTCGCACCCCTGACCGGCAGCACGGTTGCGTTGGTGATCGGTCTGGTCGGCGCGCTGTGGGCCGGTATGGCAGCGATGCAAGCCGCTCAAGATGGGATGAACGAGGTGTGGGGCGTCACTCGCGACCGCCACCCGACGTACGTCCTCAAGCGACTCCGCTCGCTAGCACTGTTGCTATTGTCCAGTGTCTTGATCGGGGCGGCCGCGGTGCTGGCCCAGTTGGCGTCGTTCGTGGTCTCGGGCACGGTCAACACGATGGCGCTGTTGTTCGCGACTGCGATTCTGAACGTATTCATCTTTCAGGTGGCGTTCAAAGTCTTGACGGCTACTCCGATCACATGGCGTCAGGTGCTTCCGGGGGCATGCGTAGCGAGCGTGGCTTACACAGTGCTGTTGACCGTCGGCCCCACCGTGGTGAATCGAGTCATCCAGAGGGCGGAAAAGACCTACGGCACATTTGCGTTGGTCATTGGTTTGTTGACGTGGATGTACCTCGCTGCACAAGCGTTGATGTTGTCGGCAGAGGTCAACGTCGTCAGCGTGAAGCAGATGTGGCCCCGGAGTCTGTTCGCCGAACGTCACGTCGTGAGGCAGGAACATGGCTGAGGTCGTCATCGCTGGTGGTGGATTCGCTGGACTGGCCGGTGCGTTGTTCCTGGCGCGCCGCGGCCACACGGTCACCTTGGTCGAGCGCGATGAGGCACCTCCGAACGCGACCCCCGGTGTCGGTGTCGGTGTCGGTGCCGGTGCCGGTGCCGGTGTCGGTGCCGGTGCAGATGTCGATGCCGAGCAGTGGAAGCATCCCGGGGCCCCGCAGGCTCGTCAGTCGCACGCACTCCTCGGGCGGGCACATCGTGTCTTGCTCGACGAGGCCCCCGACGTGATCGAGGCGCTGCTGTCACGCGGAGTCCACCAGATTCCCATCAGCGTCGGCGCAGCCGTGCTCGAAGGTGAGCACATGTTGTTGAGCCGCCGGCTTGTCGCCGAGGCTGAACTGCGAAGAATCGTCACCCGCGAGCCCGGCGTTCACGTGCGTGCTGGCGATGCAGTCGTCGGGCTATGCGTGTCGGGCATCGGCGAGGTTCCCGTGGTGACGGGCGCGCAGTTGCTTTCCGGAGACCTCCTCACCGCCGATCTCGTCGTCGATGCCGGCGGTAGGCGGTCTGGCCTGCCCAGCTGGTTCGCTGCGGCCGGATTGCGAGCTCCTCTCGAAGACCACCAGGAATGCGGATTCTTCTACCTCACCCGGTACTACCGATTGAAGCCGGGATGCGAGGCACCGCCGAGCAGGATCCCTGCCTCGGTTCCGCTCGACTATGCGACGGTCTTCGCTCTTGGTGCCGACAACGACACCTTTTCGTTGACGATGACCTTGTCGGTGAACGATCCTCATCGAAAGACGTTTCGACGCCCGGACCGTTTTGAAGCCTTTCTCGGCGCAGTCCCGCACTCGGCACCTTGGATACAGGCCGGGGTGCCGATCAGCGACATCTCGATGATGTCACGCATCGAGAACCGCCGACGACGCCTCGTTGACAGTGGCGGTCCGGTGGTCGGAGGAATCGTTGCGATCGGCGATGCTGCGCTGCACACGAACCCGACACTCGGACGCGGGATCTCGATGGCGCTCTGGCACGCCCAACACCTGGCCGAGGTTGCGCACGCGGCACCGCACGATCCGGTCGGCTTCGTCGACCAATTTTCCCGCTGGACCGATGACCACCTCGGGGTCTGGTACGACACGCAGGTGGCAGCAGACGCAACCGCACTCGATCGACTCGAGGCCGGGCTCGTCGGAATTCGTTTACCCACTCCAGAGAACCCGATGGCTCGATTCGCGGCCGCCGCATTCGCCTGCGCGCCCCACGATGAGGTTGTTGGCCGCGCCGTAGCGCGGGTGGCTCACTTGTTCGCAACGCCCGCTGCAGCGTTCAGCGATCCGGTCGTCGCCGGTCGGATCAACGCGTTTCTTGCGACAGGCCCTTCGCTCGCGCGGCCAGCCGACTTCCCGAGTCGCGCCGAGTTCGAGTCGATTGCCGTGGCCTGAGCCGTATCGGTTTAGTCGATGACGAGCGGAGGACCCTCCAACTGCACGTATCGCCCGAGGTCGGCAAAGCCCATCCGTCGGTAGATGGCATAACCGGCATCGGAGGCTTGCAGCACAGCATGGGTACACCCGCGCCGCACCCCCTCACTGATGGCTGCCCAGGTGAGCGCTTCGCCGTAGCCCTTCGCGCGCCAAGGTTCGGGGGAGCGTCGCGCAAGCCTGCTGCGCGTCCCGTCGCAAGAACCCCCGGCGAGACGCCGTCGCAGATCAACCACAGCGGCCAGTCACCGGTTTCGATAGTGTCGACGCCAACGAGAGAAAGGCGCCGTAGGAGCATGGATGCCACCGACTATGTCGACACCGTTCGCTACCCGATCGATCGTTCGGGCGAGCGTCGCAGCAGCGTCATCACCGAGGCTCGCGCTCGACTCGAAGCCGACGGCTGCGCTGTGTTGAAGGGCTTCGTCCGGGCCGACTGCCTGAGCGAACTCGTCGACGAATGCGACCGGGTGGCAGTACACGGTCACCGCAACTTCAATCGCACCAATCCGTACTTCACCCAGGACCGACCCGACCTGGCCGATGACCATCCGCTGCGGAGATTCTTCGATCGGTCGAACGCCTTCGTGCCGGCCGACAACTTCGGCTCTGAAAGCATTTTGCGCGCGATCTACGAATGGCCAGCCTTTGCCCCGTTCATTCAGACTGCCGTCGGCGAAGAGCGATTCCACCGCTACGCCGATCCATTGGCCGATGTAATCGTCAACCTTGCCGAGAAGGGCAACGGCTTCCCGTGGCACTTCGACACCAACAACTACACCGTCACGCTGGCCATTCAGAACGCTGAGGACGGTGGTGACTTCGAATACAGCCCACGCCTGCGCACGCCGACCGATGAGAACTACGACGGCGTGACACGCGTGCTCGACGGCGATCAGTCGCTGATCAACACGCTGCGGCTCGAGCCGGGAGATCTGCAAATCTTCACCGGTCGGTACTCGTTACACCGCGTCACTCCCCTGGCCGGCTCACGGGCGCGCTACGTCGCCATCTTCAGCTATGTCGAGGAACCGGGGATGGTTGGCAGCCCCGAACGCACCAGGCAGCTCTACGGGCGCGTCCTCCCGATCCACATCGAGCGAGCCGGATTACGCTCCGACGCCCTCGTCGACTGACGCGACGCGCGTTGATCATGGAACCGCGAGCACTGCAACCGAGCCGATTCGATGTCATCAATGGCCAGCCGACGATGAAGGCGGTAGTAACCACCGGTAACGGCGGCTACGACGAACTCTCGTACCGAGATGTCCCGGTTCCGGTGGTCCTGCCTGGAGATGTGTTGCTCCAGGTACTGGCCGCCGGCGTTAACAACACCGAGATCAACACCCGGCTTGGCTGGTACTCGGAACGCGTTAGCACCAGCACGGCACATGACGCCGGCGATGGGGAGCTCACGCCGAGCACGAGACCCGACGGTGGTTGGAGCGCAGCCACGCCGTTCCCATTCATCCAGGGCACCGACTGCTGCGGGCTCGTGGTAGCCGTATCACCTGGGGTCGATGAGGGGTTGATCGGCTCGCGAGTGCTTGTTCGGCCTTGTATTCGATCGAATGGGTTTTTGTCGATGGACACAGTTTGGATGGGATCCGACTTCGACGGTGCGTTCGCTCAGTTCGTCGCAGTTCCGGCAGCGGAAGTCTTCCCGGTGAACAGCGACTGGACCGATGTCGAACTCGCGTCCATCCCGTGCTCTTCGGGCACTGCGGAGAACATGCTGCATCGTGCTCGGGTCGGCCGCGGCGAACACGTTCTCGTCGCTGGATCCTCCGGGGGTGTCGGCTCGGCGACAGTACAGTTGGCGAAGCGTCGCGGTGCCATTGTGACGGCCATCACCACTGCAACGAAGCGAGACCAGGTTCGGTCGATCGGCGCGGATCACATCGTGGATCGCGATGACGACCTCGTGGCGGTGCTCGGGTTGCAGTCGGTCGACGTAGTCGTCGACAACGTCGCCGGGCACGCGTTCGGCGACATGCTGAAGGTACTGCGGCGCGGCGGCCGATACGTTTCGTCCGGTGCCATCGGCGGCCCACTGGTCACCCTCGACATGCGCACGTTCTACTTGAACGATCTCACGCTGGTCGGCTGCACGGCGTGGGACGAACCGGTGTTCACGAACCTCATCTCGTACATCGAACGCGGAGACATCCGCCCCCTCATCGCACGGACGTTCCCACTCGAACAGATCGCCGATGCCCAGCGGGCCTTCCTCGACAAACGACACGTCGGCAACTTCGTGCTCGTTCCTGCGCCCATCTACCAGTGATGGCATCTGACGCTGGCTCCATCGTCGCCGCTATCGCAGATGCCTGCCGCGCCGGCGGGTTCGACCTACATGCGACCACGACGGCCGGTCGCTACAACGCCACGGTCGACCCGGCCTTCCACCTACCCGGTGCCGACGGCTCGGTGGTGATGGTCATCGGCAACACCCGCGAACTGTGGCCGCATGTCGAGCGGTTCGTTCTCGAGTGCAAGACAAGCGACCAGGACATGCTCGACCCAATCGACACCTATACAGAACGCACGATCCACGCTGCGATCACCGGAATCCGAGGGGTGGTCGACATCCGCTTTGCGCACGAACCACCACCGCGTCGCATCGCAATCCAGCGCCTTGCACACGTCGCCGGACTGGCTTGGCTCTCACCGAGCCATCTGTGCATCCATCGCACGGTCGGCCCATGGATGGCGTTGCGGGCGGCGATCGTGCTGAACGACTCAGTACCGTCCGCCACATCTTTGCCCTCGCCTGAACTGGGTCCACCGTGCGTCTGCGAACGGCAGTGTCTCCCCAAACTCGAGGCCGCGCTTGGGGCAGGAGAGCCAACGAATCGCGCCGAGTTGACGGACCAATGGCGGCTGTGGTTGGTGATGCGCGACGCCTGCCCGGTCGGCCGCGATTACCGCTACACCGACGAACAGATCGCGTACCACTACATCGGTAAGCGCCCCGCACACTGGGCCTGATTCGGTGCTCGGCGGCGCGATACCCGTGCGCCGCCAAGTCCGCCCCGGCGAAAAGTCCCGTTCCGCGCGGCGTTTGGT
>JANYDH010000138.1 GCA_025359865.1 Actinomycetes bacterium
TGAGATGTCGCTCAACGACATCTCACGACCAAAGCTGCTGGCCTGGGGGGTCATCGGCCGGGCTGGTAGACGCCGAAGACACCTCGCAGCGCATCGCTGATCTCGCCGAGTGTGGCATCGACGCGCAACGCTTCTTTGACCGGATACATCACGTTCTGGGTGCCGCGGGCAGCATCGGCCAGGTCGGTCAGTCGGGCCTGCACGGCTGCAGAGTCACGGTCCGCCTTGTAGGCCGCGAGGCCGGCCTTCTGGTCATGCTCGAGCACGGGGTCGATCGGGAACAGTTCGGGTGCTGGCTCGTGATCGAGTGTGAACTTGTTGACGCCGACGATGATCCGGTCGCCATCGTCGATCGACGTCGCGTACTCGTAGGCAGCTTGCTCGATCTCGCCCTGCTGGAACCCTTCCTCGATCGCGGCGACCGCGCCGCCCATCTCGTCGATGCGGCGAATATATTCCCAGGCCAGACGCTCGACCTCGTCGGTGAGCGACTCCACGAAGTAGCTGCCCGCCAACGGGTCGGGGGTATCGGCGATGCCGCTTTCATACCCGATGATCTGTTGGGTGCGCAGCGCAATCCGCGCCGCACGCTCAGTTGGCAAGCTGAGCGCCTCGTCGAAGCCGTTGGTGTGCAAGCTCTGCGTGCCGCCCATCACCGCAGCCATCGATTGGACGGCGACGCGGGCGATGTTGGCCTCGGGCTGTTGCGCTGTAAGCGTGGAGCCACCCGTCTGTGTGTGGAATCGCAGCAGCTTGCTCGATTCTTTCTTGGCGCCGAACCGTTCGGTCATCAGCTTGTACCAGATCCGTCGTGACGCCCGAAACTTGGCCACCTCCTCGAAGAAGTTGTTGTGCGCGTTCCAAAAGAAACTGAGCCGTGGGGCAAACGCGTCGATGTCGAGACCGGCAGCAAGCGCAGCCTCGACATAGGCAATGCCGTTGGCGATCGTGAATGCGATCTCTTGCACGGCGGTCGAGCCCGCTTCACGAATGTGATAGCCGGAAATCGAGATGGTGTTCCACTTCGGGACGTGCGCTGCGCAGTATCCGAAGATGTCGGTGATGATCCGCATGCTCGGCCGCGGTGGGTAGATGTACGTACCGCGGGCGATGTACTCCTTCAGCAGATCGTTCTGGATGGTGCCGCTGATGGCGGTAGACGGCACGCCCTGTTCCTCGGCGACCAGTTCGTACATCAACAGCAAGATCGCTCCGGTGGAGTTGATCGTCATGCTCGTTGTGACCTGATCGAGCGGCAGGTCGGCGAGCAGGAGGCGCATGTCGGCCATCGAGTCGATCGCCACACCGACCTTGCCGACCTCACCCTCGGCGCGGGGATGATCGCTGTCGTACCCCATCTGGGTGGGCAGATCGAACGCGCACGACAGCCCGGTCTGGCCGGCTTGCAAGAGGAACTTGAAGCGTTCGTTGGTGGACTTCGCGCTGCCGAACCCGGCGTACTGGCGCATCGTCCACAACTTGCCCCGGTACATCGTCGGGTACACGCCCCGGGTGTAGGGCGGTGTGCCGGGTGCACCCAACTGGGTGCCCGGATCCCATCCGATCTGGTCGGACGCGTCGTACAGCGCCTTGACCTCGATGCCTGAATCGGTTTGCTTGCGATCATCGCTCATCGGCGTCGATCGTACGACTCCCGGGCACCCACCACCCATCTGGCCGGAGACGAAACCCTCCGGCTGATCAGTCGGCGAACACGCTGCGGAGCTCGCGCTTGAGCATCTTGCCACTGGCGTTGCGTGGTAGTTGCTCAGTAGCAAACGCGATCTTGGTGGGAATCTTGAAGCCGGAGATGTGCGGCTTCAGGTGAGCAGTCAACTCCTCGGCAGTGAGCGTTGCACCGGGCCGGAGCATCACCACCGCCGCGACTTCCTCACCCAACCGCTCGTGCGGAATGCCGAACACTGCTGCCTCGTACACCGCTGGATGCTCGTAGATCGCGGCCTCGACCTCGGCGCAGTACACGTTCTCGCCAGCGCGCAGCACCATGTCCTTCACACGGTCGACCACGTACACGAAGCCTTCCTCGTCGACCCTGCCCAGATCGCCCGATCGCAGCCAGCCATCGACAATGGTCGCCGCTGTTGCCTCGGGCTTATTCCAATATCCGCGGATCAGGTGCGGACCCTTGAACCAGATTTCGCCGAGTACTCCGGTGGGCACCGCAATGGCCTCCGGATCGCGTACCTCGAGCTCGAGCATCGGCACGTACCGACCTGTGCTGGTCGGGTGGCTGACGTAATCGTCGCCGCTGTTGCCCGGGCCGTAGGCGTTGGTCTCGGTCATGCCGTAACCGATGTTCGGGCGGCCCTGGAAACTTCCTTCCACACGCTTCACCAACTCAGGCGGCGCAGGGGCACCACCACCTCCGATGTTGACCAGACTGCTGGTGTCGTACGTTGCGAACTCGGGGCACTCGAGCAGGTCCCAGCTCTGAGTGGGTACACCAACGAAGTTGGTGACTCTCTCGCGCTCGATCAACTGCAGCGCCCGTAGCGGATCCCACTTGTACATGATCACCAAGCGCAGGCCGCCTGCAAAGCAACTGAGCATCACCGGGACGCAACCCGTGACATGGAACAGCGGAACGATCAAGATGAACGTCGGCGTCGCAGCCGTTGCAGCCGTTGCAGCCGTTGCGGACAGATCCGAATCCGGATCCTGTGCGCCCTTTCGAGCAACCTCGACCGCGCTCCGGCAAGCAAATGCCGTCAACGACTGCACGATCGAGCGATGCGTGCTGACCGCACCTTTCGGACGTCCCGTCGTGCCGCTCGTGTACAGAATCGTCGCGTCGTCATCGGGTAGTACGGCGACATCGGGCATCGGGGTTCCGAGCACTGGCGACCACGGATCGACGCCGACACCGCTCGCACCGCGAACACCAATTGTGCGGATCCCGAGCCGGGCCGCAGACGCGCGGCTCCGTTCGATCCGCTCGGCGTCGGCGATCAGCAGCATGGCTCCGCTGTCGTCGAGCGCGTAGTCCATCTCGTCGTCGGTCCACCACGCGTTCAGCGAAACCGAGATCGCGCCAATCGAGACGATTGCGGCGAAGGACAACACCCACTCGGGATAGTTGCGCATCCCGATGGCAACTCGGTCGCCCTTGCGAATGCCGTACTGATCGACGAGTTGAGCGGCGAGCGCGTCGACATGCATCATGACCTGGGCGAACGTCCAGCGCTCGTCCTCGTACACGAGGAATACATCGTCGGTACGTCGAGACCCGAGCAGTTCACGCAGCGTTGGAGCTGCGTTCTTGAACGCGTTCACGACCACGTCGCGCCCGTCGGCACCCCGAATCGTGATCTGCGCCAGTTCGAGCGGCTGACCGGGCGCTGTCACCAGCGCTACGGTCTCATTGAAATCCATGATCGTCATCTCCCCCGTCACCGGCCTGTCACTCCGTCGAAGCAGGCACCGTAGCCAGTGCGTTCACTTCGCCGCCACCACAGCGATCTCGACCAGCCATTCCGGACGGGCGAGCGCCACGACAGGAATCAGCGTGCTGGCGGCCAGATGGCCCTGCAGTGCTTGGTCGCGAGCAGCCATCACGTCGGCCAACGGATGGCCGACCACGGCATACGTGGTAACCGACACGATGTTGGCGGCCGTCATGTCGGCCTCTGCGAGGATCGCCTCGATGTTCACCCAGACCTGGCGTGCCTGGGACGCGATTCCGTCGGGCACCGAACCATCGGGCGCTGTCGGCACCACGCCGGAGGTATACAACGTCGCATACGCCTTCACGACGAGCATCGCGTGGGCATACGCGGCCGCGGGCGGGGCAATCGTCGGGGGGGTGATGCGACGGATCATTCGTGAAGTCTGGCGGTTGGCGAGCCACTTGCCGCATCGTCGTGCGACATCGTCGTGCCGGATCGTCGTGCCACATCGTCCTACGACATCTCGGCTGTTGCGAGATCTTCGAACGGCGGCCGCCAGACTGACGAGATGGACTCGATGCCAACACCCGCGCTCGACCTCGACCTCAACTTCGACCTCAACTTCGACCTCGAGTCGCTCGACCGGATCCAGCGGCGAATCCTGTGGCTCGCGGTCCGGATGGTCGACCACGCGAACCATGGGCGGTCGGCCCCGCCGGCACCGGCAGGGCGCGAGGCGGAATTCACGGTGAAGGTCGGCGGCCACATGGCCTCGAGCGCGTCGATGGTCAGCATCATGACGGCGCTGTGGTTCGGTCATCTGAACGGCAACGACAAGGTCGCCGTCAAGCCGCATTCGTCGCCAGTGTTCCACGCGATCAAGTACCTGATGGGCGAACTCGATCGGTCATATCTGTTTCGCTTGCGTGAGCGCGGCGGTCTGCAGAGCTATCCGAGCAGGACCAAGGATCCCGATGTCGCCGACTTCTCCACCGGTTCGGTCGGCCTCGGCGTTGTCGCACCACTGTTCGCTGCGATGACCCGCCGCTACATCGACACCCATTTCGACGCGTCGCCGACTGCCCGGTTCATCGCGCTGGTCGGCGACGCGGAACTGGACGAAGGCAATGTCTGGGAAGCCATCGCCGATGCGTCGCTACAAGGCCTGGGCAATGTGATGTGGGTCGTCGATGCCAACCGGCAGAGCCTCGACCGGGTGATTCCCGGGCAGAAGATCAAGAAACTGATGGAGTTCTTCGAGGGGTCCGACTGGCATGTGGTCGAGGCGAAGTACGGCAGCCTGCTGCAGGCGGCGTTCGCTCGCGAAGGCGGCGACGCATTGCGGCGCCACATCGATGACATGAGCAACGAGCGCTATCAATCGCTGTTCGCAATGCGCGGTGGCGATCTGCGACCCGCGTTCTTGCACGATGCCGACGACTCCGTCAGACGATTCGTTTCCGACATCGATGACCGTGAGCTCGTCCCGCTGGTTCAGAACCTCGGCGGGCACGACCTCGGTCTGCTCATCGATTCGTATCGCACCTGCGACGGCGTGACCGACCGACCGAGCGTGGTGTTCGCCTACACGGTGAAGGGCTGGGGCCTGCCGATTGCCGGCGACCCACTCAACCATGCGGCACTGCTCTCGCCGGCGCAGATCGATGCCCTGCGATCCGAGTTGGGCCTCGATGACACGAACGAATGGGACCGCTTTGCCGACGACAGCGTCGAGGGCAGGTGGTGCAAACGCGCCGGCGGCGAGGTCAACAACGTACCGACCACTCCGAGACCCCAGCTCGATGTGCCAGATTCCGTCGGGGGTGGGCTGGGTGCCAAACCGGTCAGCACCCAAGAGGTGTTCGGCCGACTGCTCACCGGTCTCGGTGCAGTCGACACAGTGGCGGAGCGGATGGTCACACTCTCGCCGGATGTGAGCGTGAGCACCAACCTCGGCGGATGGATCAACAAGTTCGGTGTGTTCAGCCCGGAGGCACAACCCGACTACCTCGGTAGCGACCGATTGCTGCGGTGGCAGCAGGGCCCGACCGGACGCCACATCGAGTTGGGCCTCAGCGAGATGAACCTGTTCCTCGCGCTCCACGCCCTCGGACTCGGCCATGAACTGCACGGTCAGCACCTCATCCCGATCGGCACCGTGTATGACCCGTTCGTGTGCCGCGGCCTCGACGCACTCATCTATGGGCTGTACAGCGGCGCGCGCTTCATCGTGGTCGGCACACCCGCCGGCGTCACGCTTGCGCCGGAGGGAGGCGCGCACCAGAGCACGATCACCCCGTCGATCGGGCTGGAGTTACCCGGCCTCGCCTACGCCGAGCCGTGTTATGCGCAGGCACTCGACTGGCTGTTGTGCGACGGCATCCGCCGCCTCGGCGACCCCAATGGTGAAAGCCTGTACCTGCGACTCTCCACGCGCCCCACCGACCAACGTCCCTTCGTCGCCGCGTTGGAGCGTCTGGGTGCTGAACACCTTCGACACGATGTCGTCGCCGGCGGGTACCGGTTGGTCGAACCGATCGTCGACGACCCGGCTGCTCCCCGCGTGATCCTTGCTGCGAGCGGCGCCGTCGTACCCGAAGCGGTTCACGCTGCGGCCGTGCTGGCAGATGAAGGCGTTGTCGCAACCGTGATCGACATCACCTCACCCGACCGGCTCTACCGGCAGTGGCGAGGTGAATTGCAATCAGCAACACGCGAGGCACGCGGGGCGCGCCTCGCCGACGTGCATCTCTCGGCATTGCTGCCCCCTGAGGAACGCCACGCCCCGATCGTCACAGTGCACGATGCCGCCAGCCATGCGCTCGCATGGGTCGGCTCGGTGTTCGGCCAACGGGTCGTGCCCGTGGGGGTCGACAGCTTCGGCCAGTCGGGAGCGATCGTCGAGCTGTACGAGTCGTTCGACCTGCTGCCGGAACAACTGGCCAACGCCGCGCTGACCGCGCTGGCGCTCTGAAGGTCTGGCGCTCTGAAGGACTGGCGCTCTGAAGGTCTGGCCGGAAGTCGGTACGCTCGGCGGCATGACCGTCACCGAATCCGGCATCCGCAGCATCGACGGTGTGGAGCTCACACCGAAGCAGGTCGGCCTGGAGGGCCCGCCCACATTCACCACGGTCGAAGACGAGCGCCTGCACCGTAAACAGAAGCTCGCTGGAGCCTTACGGATCTTCGGCCGCGTCGGTTTCGGTGAAGGTGTGGCCGGGCACATCACCGTTCGTGACCCGGAGTTCCCTGATCACTTCTGGGTCAATCCTTTCGCGGTCAGCTTCCGCCACATTCGCGTCAGCGACCTGATCCTCGTCAACCACTCGGGCGAGGTGGTCGTCGGCGCTCATCCGGTGAACCGGGCCGCGTTCGTGATCCACGCGGCCATCCACGGGGCCCGTCCCGATGTGGTCGCCGCTGCGCACAGCCATAGTGTGCACGGCAAGGCGTTCAGTTCGCTCGGTATCCCGCTCGACCCGATCACCCAGGATTCCTGCATCTTCTACGGCGACCACCGAGTCGTTTCCGAGCAGGGTGGTGCCGTGGTGTTCGACATCGAGGCGGGCAAACAGCTTGCCGCCGCCTTCCCCGCCGGCAAGGCAATGATCCACCAGAACCACGGCCTCATCACGGTCGGTCAAACCGTTG
Source organism: Actinomycetes bacterium (assembly GCA_025359865.1). Taxonomy (GTDB): domain Bacteria; phylum Actinomycetota; class Acidimicrobiia; order Acidimicrobiales; family Ilumatobacteraceae; genus VFMC01. Next base: position 7,059 of record JANYDH010000138.1, read on the forward strand.
ATGAAGCAGTGTTTTGGTTCCTCTCGATGGACCGCTCGTGCCAGGCGCAATTACTGGCGATGGCGGCTGGCACACCGAAGCTCATCCCGCACGAGATGGCTGAGTACACCGCTAAGCAGACCGGGTTCCCGCTCGCCGGCTGGCTGAGCTTCCAACCGATGTGGCAAGAGATCTGCCGTACCGACCCCGATCTTTTCGACTGAACCGGTCGAGTTGAACAGCGAGCAGGCAACGCACGACACAGTCGCTCTCGATAACTTCTCGCCCGAGGCGCTGTTCGTCATCGGCGGTATCGCCCAGTATTCGGGCGCGGTGATCGCCGTGTCAATGTTTGACGAGCTGGGCGCGGCAACTGTTGCCTGGGCCAGGGTGGTCTTCGCCGCGCTCGTGTTGTTGGCGATCTCGTGGCGCCACCAAGGGCGCTGGACCAGACGCGAGGTCGGTGCGGCAGCGATCTTCGGCGTGGCGACCGCGCTGATGAACCTGTTCTTCTATCTCGGCATCGAACGCGTTGCCTTGGGTAAGAGCGTCGTGATCGAGTTCATCGGCCCAATCGTCGTCGCCGCGGCCTTCACCAGAACTCGTCGCAACACCATTGCATTGCTCCTCGCGGCTGCCGGCGTGATCGTGCTATCCGGTGTCGAGATCGACACCGAGCCGCTCGGGTTGGTGTTCATCTTCGCCGCCTCGGCGATGTGGGCCACGTACATCGTTGTCGGGCGCCGTGTCGCTGCGCTGGGTCGCGGCGTCGCCGGTCTCGGTCTCGGTCTGGCAATCGGAGCGATCGCCATCGCACCGTTCGGCGCCCCCGGAAGTTTCGCGTTGTGGTCGAATCCCTCGCTCATCGCAGGATGCTTCGCCGTTGGGTTGCTCTCCAATGCGGTCGGCTACAGCATCGATCAGCACGTCATGCGGCGCATCCCCATCCGACGGTTCGCGCTGCTCCTCGCACTGTTGCCGGTGACGGCAATGGTGGTCGGTCTCATCGCGCTCGATCAACGACCATCGGCGCTCGATCTCATCGGCGCTGCGCTGGTCATCGCCGGCGTTGTGGCCCAAGAGCGCGACTCGATCGAATCGGAGTCAGCGGTCGTCGCCACACCCTGATGTTTGGCGTTTGGCTGTCATTGACAACATCCCAACGCCAAACGTCGGCCAATGGGCGCGGATGGACCCCAGATTGACCCTCAGTTACGGTACGGACGTGACAATGCCGAGCGATGCGGCCACCGCAGGCCGGCGAAGCTTCCAGACGAAACCGTCGTACAGAATGTGCAGGGCACCGAAGAACAAGATCGCGAACGAGTACAGCCGTCCACCCCAGAAGTTCCACGTCGAAGCGACCAGTACTGCCATCACCGAGAAGTACACCGTGTACACCAGTGTTCGGCGTAGCCGTGTGTTCGTGAGCACCGCAACCGGGCTGCTGTCTTGGCGTTTGCGCAGGCTCGTATGCACGACCGCGAAGTATTCGATCGCGTGAGCTGCGACGTACCCGGCAACTCCTGCGATGGGATCGACCATCACCAACACCACGAGGCCGAGCGTGCCGAGTGCGTACCAGTGCTTCGGACGACTTGCTGTCGAGCCGATGGCCCGCTCGGCGCGCCACCACCTTGCGGTGAGCGCTACCGAGAGCACGATTGCCAACCAAAACAGCACCACCGCCGGTGTATGCAGTGGTTTGAGCATGTTCACACTGCGACGGTTGGTGGCCCCGAGACCCAAACGGTCGACGAGGCGGTCGAGATCGACATAGGCACCGATGAATGCGAGCCCGGCAACGAGCCACACGATGAGCATCGGCTTCTCGAGCCCGCCGTGTTGGTCGCCGGCCTTGCGCCCGTAGATCCGCATCACCCCGTAGCGCTGCATGAGCGTGTGTTCCGCGTTCCACAATCCGGCCATCAATGCCACCGCCCCAAGGCTGACGTTGAGACCGACGACGATCGCTGCGAACGCGATGAACGGAGTCAAGGCGTACAGCCGCCGGTGGGCCAGACGCTGCACCGGGTCGCCATAGACAAGACCAAGGGTGAGCGGTTGATGGGCGAACGAGATCAGGAAGATCACACCCACGGCCGCCTGCACCGCCGTGAGGTGGGGCTCGACCAGGTGCACGCCGATACCGATCGGAAGCCAACACCACCCAAGTAGCAGATCGGCCGCCCGACCGTGCATCCACAGATGTGACGAGGCGTTCGGTGGCGCGATGCGCCCTACAGCAAGAGCAGATACGGGGGTCGCCACAGTGCGCAAGGTTAACCAACGACGACCGGGTTGACCAGCGTTCCGGTCACCATCGCAGTCACCATCGCGGTCACGACGCCTCGTACCACGCCACTTACCACGGCGGTCAGGGGTGCAGTCAGTGATCCAGACCGGGCGCGCACAGACCTTCGAGGTCGCGGATCTGGATGCGATCACGGTTGTCGTAGGTGACGGGGTTCGACGGGTCCTTCTGCAGTTTGAACGTGCGGAACGACATGTCGGTCGTGTCGACAGCAAGGATGCGGCCGATGAGCGGCTCGCCGATGCCGAGGATGATCTTGATCACCTCGAGCGCTTGGATGCTGCCGATGATGCCGGGCAGAACACCCAGCACACCTGCCTCGGCACAACTGGGGGCCAACTCGGCCGGCGGCGGCTCGGGCACCATGTCGCGGTAGGTGGGGCCCTGCAATGGATGGAACACACTGACCATGCCCTCGAACCGGAAGATCGATCCGTGCACGACGGGGATACCCAACTTGACGCTCGCGTCGTTGAGCAGATAGCGGCTCGGGAAGTTGTCGGCCCCATCGACGATCACGTCGTACCCGGCGATGATGTCCATGATGTTGCTGGCGTCGAGCCGTGTGTCATAGGTGACTACGTCGACGTCGGGGTTGAGTAACGTCAGCGTCTTCTTGGCGGAGTCGACCTTGCGGTCACCGATGCGGTCGAGGTTGTGCAAAATCTGGCGTTGCAGGTTCGATGCGTCGACCTCGTCCATGTCGACGATGCCAATGGTGCCGACACCGGCAGCGGCCAGGTACAACGCGCTCGGCGAACCGAGGCCACCGGCACCGAGCATGAGCACCTTCGCGCCGAGCAACTTCGCTTGGCCGGCAACGCCCACTTCGGGCAGCAGGAGGTGGCGCTGATACCGATTGCGCTGATCGGGGGTGAGGACGACCGGCGTCTTCCACGCGCGGCCTTCGTCCTTCCACCGACCGAAGCCACCGGCCATCGACACCACGTCGGCGTAGCCCAACTCCTGCAGGGTTCTCGCTGCGAAGGCGCTGCGTACACCTCCGGCGCAGTAGACCACGACGGGTGCAGTCTTGTCGAGCAGCCGTCCTTCGACCTGTGCCTCAAGATGCCCACGCGGAATGTGCACAGCGTCGCCAAGCGCACCTTGGTCGTACTCATCGGGTTCGCGTACGTCCAGCACGAGCGCACCATCGGCGATGCGCTGTGCCGCATCACCGGTGTCGACCTCGACGATTTGGGCCTTGGCGGCCGCAAGCAGATCACGAAACGTAGCCATGCTCGAAAGTCTACCCAACAGGTCGGGAATTCCGAGGTGAGATCACGGCAGGAAGCAACTCGCTCAGTTCACCAAGCAGAACCACGTCGGCAAGGCGGTCCATCTTGGTCGGCTGTCCGTTCATGATCACGACACGCGCTCCGCCGGCCTTCGCCCGCGGAATCACATTGGCAGCGGGAAAGACAGATAATGACGAGCCCGCCGCGATAAGTAGGTCACAAGCATCGGCGGCCGCCATTGCCGCTTCGATCACCTCGGGAACGAGCGCCTGCCCGAACGAGATCGTGTCGCTCTTCAGTACGCCATCATCACCACTGTCGATTCGGCCATTGTCGATTCGGCCATTGTCGATTCGGCCGGCGGCAGCGCAGGCCAAACAATGAGGATCATCATCACCGGCACGCACGCGCTCGACCGCCTCGCGCATCGGACGGCGGTCTCCGCACGTCCAACACCGCGACCACCACATTGTGCCATGCATCTCAATCACCATCGCCGGATCATGCCCTGCGCGCTGATGCAGTTCGTCGATGTTCTGTGTCACAAGCGCCTGCAACACCCCCCGCCGTTCCAATTCCACCAGTGCGAAGTGGCCGGCGTTCGGCTGCGCCCGCCACGCTGGCGAATGCACCCGGTTCTGCCAGGCGTGGTGACGCACGCTGGCGTCGGCAAGGTAGTGCTGCAGCGTAGAAGCCTTCTCGGCCAACGGGTTCGTGGTCCACAGTCCGTTCGGCCCACGAAAGTCCGGGATGCCCGAGTCGGTGGAAATGCCTGCGCCGGTGAAGACCGTAATCCGCTCAGCCGTTTCCACCAGTTCGCGCACACGGTCGATGGTCATCGACAACCAGTGTTGCAGCCCGTGCTTGGTCCAGAGCCAACCCTTGGCGTTGGGCTGTCATTGACAGGCTGTCGCACAATGCTGTGTGGTGGTGTGGCGGGTGAGGTTGGACGTCTGGTCGTGTTATCGGCAACGGTGTCATGGTTGTTGCTGAACTCGTGGTTGTGCCGCACAAGTCGGCTCAACATCGGCGACTGACAGCCCACC
>JANYDH010000141.1 GCA_025359865.1 Actinomycetes bacterium
GGTGGGCTGTCAGTCGCCGATGTTGAGCCGACTTGTGCGGCACAACCACGAGTTCAGCAACAACCATGACACCGTTGCCGATAACACGACCAGACGTCCAACCTCACCCGCCACACCACCACACAGCATTGTGCGACAGCCAGTCACTGACAGCCCAACGCCAAAGGTCAGATGATTTCGCCTCACCCGCCCCCTCGTTGCGGCGGTGCTCACCACCAAACAGCATTTTGCGACCGTCCTGCCGAGGGGGCTCTACCTACCAAGCGCTGTATTGGGGTGGCCGAGCCAGCCGGTGAGGAAGCTTGCCCGACCCGTCGCCGGCCGACACGCGGTGGGACCAGTTACGCCAGGGTGGTGGAGTCGGCTGTCGTTGTCGGCGGCGGCGTCGTCGTCGGCGGCGTTGTCGTCGGCCGCGTTGTCGTTGTCGTCGGCGGCGGCGTCGTGATCGACGTGGTGGTGGTGGCGGCGGTTGTTGTGGTGGTGGTGGTGGTGGTGGTGGTGGTTGTCGTGGTTGTGGTGGTTGTTGCCGCAGTGGTCGTGGTCGTGGTTGATGTTGATGTTGATGGCGTGGTCGTCGCCGTAACCAGTGGTGCGGGCGGTGGCGTGCCGGGTGGTGGCGATGGTGGTGGCGACGGCAGGGTCGTGGCGGGCAGAGTCGTGGGCGTCGGGGACGTGGGTGGAGCAGCGGGGTGTGCGGCGATGCTCACCGTTGTTGAGGTAGCAGCGGCAGCTGCGGTTGTGGATGGTGGTGGGGTGCTGATGGTGGTGTTGGTGGTGGGGTTGGAGGTGGTGGTCTCATCGGGCGGGGGCGGGGGCGGAAGTGGAGGGGGCGGAAGTGGAGGGGGTGGAGGCACCAACGCTGCGGCGAAGAATCCTGGTCGGTAGCGGGCCGGTTGGGGATACGCGTCACGGGTCATGTCGCGGGCATTCTGCGAGATGCTCACGACGAGCGCCCCGCCGCTCAACCAGGGCAAGAGATGAGCGTGGTAGGTGTTCATCTTCGGATCGTTTCCGCGCGGTGATATGCCGCGGAGTTCGACGGTGGTCCACGGACCCCACGGGTCAGTAGCTACATCGACTGCCAGTTGTTCCCCCCAGTACCCGTCGACCTTGGTGACCGCCACCCACTGCCCGCTCAAGAACCGTGGTTGCATCGGGTTCTCTGCCCAATATCGCTGCATGAACGGCATTGCGGCGGTGGGGTCGGCCGTCCACCCATCAGCGGTGCGATATTCCGGCGCTGAGCCGAACTGGCCGGCCGGCACTCGTGCAAGCCAGATCCGTGTGCCGGAATGCGGGGCGCTGGTCAGCCCGCCCTCGCGGAACATGTTCTGCTCGAAACTATTGCCGAACAGGTACGTGTAGTTGCCCTGCGTGGCCACGGCGTAGCCGTAGATCGGGGCGACGCCGGAATTAGCCGCAGGCTGAAACGTGAGTCGTTCCAGGGTCGTGGCTCGGTACACCGCCAGCCAGGTTTGCTCCGGATGCCAGCCGAGGCCCTCGTTGGGTCCAGGCTCGTAGCCGTCTTTACGCATCTCGGCCCAATAGACGTACACCTGGCCATTGACCGTTTCACCACCCATTGGCCAGAACCACGTGGCGAGTGGTCGTTCACCGTTGCCCGGCTCGAACGACGTTGGTGTCAGCGGCTGGCCGCGGTGAAACAGGGTGAAGCAGTTGCCATCTTGAACAACTGCAACGTTGTGGGCGAATCGGCCTTGATCGAGACTGGTCGCGGTGCCAGTCCGGTCGAGGAACGTGTCCTGGAAAAGCCATAGATACCTCGCGCCGCCAAGTGCCACGACGTGTTGATAGTCCTCGCCGATCATTGGGCCGACGCGTTCGCGGAAGAACACATCGAGCGCAGCGGATGAGGTGCCCGTCGCACAGCCGAGTTCGGTGGTGACAAATCCGGCGAGAGTAGTGCGGGTTCCGGCATCCCACGGGCCAACGGCATCGACTGGCGGCAGACTGGCAACTTGCTCATCGGGGATGTCGCGTGCCACTCCCTGAACGCCGGTTGGTGGCCCCGAACTTGTCGCAGTCGGTTCGTTGAACACAGGCCTGGCAGCGTCACTCGTCGAGATCGTGTTCGCGTCAGCGACTGCGCTGTCGGGGGTGGCTGGTGGCGGTGCCTGGTCGCCCTGGTTGCTCACGGCCGCTCCTGGCATGAACGCAACGTGGGTCGGCGACGAAGCCGACGATGTAGACCCTGACGTCGCAGCGGGCGGCACCGGCGAATCGTCGCCGACCAGCAACACTTCCGCCGAGGTTCGCACAGTCCCAGCCCGGTTCCCGGGTGTTGTGGACGTGACAGATCCCTGCGAGGAAAGTAGGAAAGCCCCAACGATCGCCAGCCCGGTCAACAGATTCATTCCGGCGCTTCTTGCGACCGCCGTGTGGTCAAGCCTGGTGGCATCGTCACCCAGTTCGCTCACGACAGTTCGCTCACGACAGCGACCTCATCATTGCAGTGTAGAGGCGAAGGCAATTGGGTGGGCGCGGGCAACCGGACACCCGGTGAGGTGGAGTTCAACCTGGGAGGTCAACGATCAAGCGATCACCCCACCCGCAGCGAGTGCTTCGCCAATGGTGGCCACTCGGAGCAGCTTGATGCCTTCGACCCCGTTCGGCGAGTTGGCCGGGACGATCGCGGTGCGGAATCCGAGCCTGGCGGCCTCGGTGAGCCGTCGTTGAGCGTGCGACACCTGTCGAATCTCGCCCGCCAAACCGACCTCGCCGAACACCACACAATCTGGTGCGAGCGGCTGGTTGGTGATGGCGCTGACCAGAGCCAGACAGACGGCGAGGTCGGCGCCCGGCTCTGCCAGGCGTACCCCGCCGACGGCGGAGGCGAACACCTCGAGGCTGCTCATGGGTACTTGGGCCCGACGTTCGAGTACGGCGAGTAGCAGAGCGAGACGTCCTGGATCGAGGCCCTGCGCACTGCGCCGCGGTGGGGCGTTGCTGCCGCTGACATTGGTGAGGGCCTGTACCTCGACCAACAGCGGGCGCTGGCCCTCGAGTGTGGGAAGCACCGCCGACCCAGGCACGCCAGTGCGCCGGTCGGTGAGGAACAGGCTGCTGGCGTCAGGTACCCCGACGAGACCATCGCCGACCATTTCGAAGAGGCCGAGTTCGTTGGTAGGGCCGAACCGGTTCTTCACGGCACGGAGCAGCCGAAGGGCATGATGGCGGTCGCCTTCGAAGCTGAGCACAACGTCGACAACGTGCTCGAGGGTGCGCGGCCCGGCGAGCCCGCCGTCTTTGGTGACGTGACCGACCAAGACCATTGGAACGTTGCGGCTCTTGGCCTCGTGCACCAGCCGCCCGGCGCAGCCGCGGACCTGCACCACACTGCCGGGCGACGACCCCAGATCGGGGTCGGCGACGGTTTGGATACTGTCGATGACCACGAGGGTGGGCTGCACCTCGTCGATCGCAGCGATGATGTAGGGGAGCGCAGTTTCGGCGAGCAGCCACAGGTTGGGGTGGACGGCACCGAGTCGTTCGGCACGCAGGCGTACCTGCTGGGCGCTCTCTTCGGCGCTGACGTAGAGCGTGCGCCCCGGCCACGACGCCAGCAGCTGCAGGAGCAAGGTGGACTTGCCGATGCCCGGTTCACCACCGAGCAACGTGACCGAGCCCGGCACGAGACCGTCGCCGAGCACGCGGTCGAGTTCGCCGATACCGGTGGGACTCGGCCCGCCGGTAAAGGCGATTACCTCGGAGATCGGCTGAGCAACCGATGCTGGCCCAAACGACGACAGGGTGCGCACGAGCGCAGGCCCCTCGGCGTCTTCGATGAGGGTGTTCCAGGCCTGGCACGACGTGCACTGCCCGGCCCACTTGGAGTGCGGCGCACCACAATCGGAACAACGATAGACGAGACGCAGTTTGGCCATGAGTCCACGCTACGACAGGGGTGTGACAGCCAGGATGTGATCACCAGGATGCGAGTCGAGAGTCTCCGGGCGGTCAGGCGTCGAAGGCATCGAACTCGTCCGATGACTGGGCTTGATGAGGCGACTGGGTTGGATTCGGAGCTGAGGTGCGGCGACGCTTGCGGTGGCTGCGCCGCCGACGACCGGCGAGGACAGCGGTGATGAAGATCACGCAAAAACTCACCCATCCGAAAAAGGCGATACGCACAACAGCGGCGACCGTCGGCCACGCCCCACCCCGCTCGAGCGACACGATGGACGTAGTGCCAAGGTCGACTTGGCGGCCGTCCAACGGAACCGTCCAGGTGATGGCCTGGGCCATGTCGGCATCGTTACGGGTGTCGCTGCTGTCGGCAGTCGTGTCGAGGATGGTGTCGGCTGTCGTGTCGGCTGTCGTGTCGGCTGTCGTGTCGAGGATGGTGTCGGCTGTCGTGTCGGCTGTCGTGCGAGTACTCGTGTCGCCGTCGGACTGTGAGCCGGTGGTGCTGATGATGCTGCCCGGCAGCTTCACTCGAAACGTGACCGACACAGCCTGGTCCAATGACAGATCGGCGTTGGCAATGTCGTTGGTGTAGGGCGCGCTTGCGATGAGGTTCATCAGATCGGTGTCGGCAAAGGCCCCCATCCCGCCATCCACTCGGCCCGCCCCGCTGACCGTAAAGGTGATCTGCTTCGGCGTCTTGAAGCGGGTGAACAGCACGCTCTTGAATGGTCCCTGCGGCCCATTCAATGAAGCGATGAGTGCCGTTGCCTCCTCCGGGCTGGCGAACGGATGTGAGAGCACCACGCTGAGGGTGCCTTCCTCACCGATCGTCGGCCCGTCGATCGTCCAGCCGACCCGTTGGACGTCGGAAAATCGAAGGTCATCAACAAGACCGGGTGCCTGTTCGACCACCTCGCGATCGGCAGCGAGAGTCACGGTGACCGTCCCAGTTCCGTTCTCGCCTATCGTCACGTCGACGGTCACGTCGACGCGGCAGGAGGAAAGCGCGAGCGCCGCAGCCAGGAGAATCACGAGGGTGCGAACACGACGAATCACAGCACCCCGATTGTGTCACCTGTGGGCTCAAACGCCGGGCTTTGCGAGACCCGATGGTCAATCGATGGTCGGTGGCTCGAGTTCGGGTGCGCCAGTTGCGGCCAGCTCGACGACCGCAGGGGGCTTGAACCCTTCGACCCCGCGGAAGGTGAGCCGCTTCTCGCCGGGCTGGTCGGGATCATCCTCGGTCTCGACCACAATGATCTCGCCAGCATGGAACTGCTTGTACAGGATCTTTTCGCTGAGTGCGTCTTCGATCATCCGTTGAATTGCCCGACGCAACGGTCGGGCACCCAGCTGAGGGTCGTAGCCCTTCTCGGCCAGCAGTTCCTTGGCTCCCTGGGTGAGCTCGATACCGAGTCCCTGGCCCTCGAGCTGTGCGGTGAGGCGCTTGGTCATGAGATCGACCATCTGCATCACCTCGTCCTTCGCGAGCTCGTGGAACACGATCACTTCGTCGATGCGGTTGAGGAATTCGGGGCGGAAGTGGATCTTGAGTGCATCCATCACCTTGTTCTTCATCCGGTCGTAGCTCATTGCCTTGTCGGCAGTCGTGAAACCGACGTTGGCCTTGCGCAGGTCTTGCGTACCCAGGTTCGAGGTCATGATCAGCACCGTGTTGCGGAAGTCGACCGTTCGGCCCTGGCTATCGGTGAGACGGCCTTCTTCGAGAATCTGCAGCAAGATGTTGAACACATCGGGGTGCGCTTTTTCGATCTCGTCGAACAGCACCACGCTGAACGGCTTGCGCCGCACGGCCTCGGTGAGCTGGCCACCCTCTTCGTAGCCGACGTACCCGGGGGGTGAGCCGACCAGGCGGCTGACCGTGTGCTTTTCCATGTATTCGCTCATGTCGAGCGCAATAAGTGACTTCTCGTCACCGAACAGGTACTCGGCAAGTGTCTTCGCGAGTTCGGTCTTGCCGACACCCGTTGGCCCGAGGAAGATGAACGAGCCGCTCGGCCGCTTCGGGTCTTTCAGACCAGCGCGAGTACGGCGCACGCTCTGGCTGACCGCCCTGATCGCATCTTCTTGGCCGATGATCCGCTTGTGCAACTCGGCTTCCATGTTGAGCAGCTTTTGCGTCTCTTCTTCGGTGAGCTTGTACACCGGGATACCGGTCCACAGGCTGAGCACCTCGGCGATCGCCTCTTCGTCGACTTCGTCGAACAGGTCGATACCGCTTGCTTTGACCTCGGCCTCTTTCGTCGACTTCTCTTCGAGGATCGACTTCTCTTGATCGCGCAGGCGACCGGCCTCTTCGAACCGCTGCTCTTCGACGGCGCGCTTCTTGGCCTCCTGAACTTCGTTGAGCCTGCTTTCGAGTTCTTTCAGGTCTGGCGGTGTGCCCATTCGCTTGATGCGCAGACGTGCGCCAGCCTCGTCGATGAGGTCGATCGCCTTGTCGGGAAGGTGACGATCGCTGATGTAGCGGTCGGACAGGTTGGCGGCAGCGACGATGGCCTGGTCGGTGATCGTGACCCGGTGGTGCGCCTCGTATTTGTCGCGGACGCCTTTCAGGATCTCGATCGTGTGCGCCAACGTGGGCTCTTCGACCTTAACCGGCTGGAACCGGCGCTCGAGGGCGGCGTCTTTTTCGAGGTGCTTGCGGTATTCATCGAGCGTGGTGGCGCCAATGGTCTGCAGCTCGCCGCGGGCCAACATGGGCTTCAAGATGCTGGCCGCATCGATGGCACCCTCGGCCGCGCCAGCACCCACGAGGGTGTGGATTTCGTCGATGAACAACACGATGTCGCCGCGGGTCTTGATCTCTTTCAGTACCTTCTTGAGGCGCTCCTCGAAATCGCCGCGATAACGGCTGCCCGCAACAAGCGCGCCCAGATCGAGCGTGTACAACTGCTTGTTGCGGAGAGTATCGGGGATGTCGTTGCTGACGATCTTCTGCGCCAGGCCCTCGACGATGGCGGTCTTGCCGACGCCCGGCTCGCCGATAAGTACTGGGTTGTTCTTGGTGCGGCGGCTGAGGATCTGCATGACGCGCTCGAGTTCGCGGGCCCGACCGATCATTGGGTCGAGCTTGTTCTCGCGTGCGAGTTGGGTGAGGTTGCGCCCGAACTGGTCGAGGATCTGGCTGTTGCCCTTGTCGCCGCTGCTCTCCTCACGCGTACCGCTGGCCGACGCAACTGCAGCCTGAGGCTCGCCCTTGGCGCCTTGGCCGCCTTGGTAGCCCGAAAGGAGTTGGATGACTTGCTGGCGCACTCGACTGAGGTCGGCCCCGAGCTTGACGAGTACCTGGGCAGCGACGCCTTCGCCTTCGCGGATCAGTCCGAGCAGAATGTGCTCGGTACCGATGTAGTTGTGGCCCAACTGCAGCGCCTCGCGGAGCGACAACTCGAGCACCTTCTTGGCCCGGGGCGTGAACGGAATATGTCCCGACGGCGATGAACCGCCCTGGCCGATGATTTCTTCGACCTGGCTACGTACGGCCTCGAGCGAAATGCCGAGCGACTCGAGCGCCTTGGCGGCGACGCCTTCGCCTTCGTGAATCAGGCCCAACAAGATGTGCTCGGTGCCGATGTAGCTGTGGTTCAGCAGGCGAGCTTCTTCTTGCGCGAGCACGACGACTCGGCGTGCCCTGTCTGTGAAGCGTTCGAACAATTCCCGCCCCTTTCCGAGTGGTCCCATGGGCCGGTGGATACGTGAGATGATTGTAGATGAGTGTATCGGTGTACACCCGCCGCAACGTGTCGGTGGGAGGGTAGCGATGACAGTCCGTTGTCACATGCCGTTGTCACATGCCGTTGGTCAAGAATCCGTGCTGACGATGGACCGTTACCCAGACGGTGACCTAGCCTTGCGAGGATGGCTCAGCTGCCGTTCTTCTCGCTCCCCGGCATGGTCGCCGATGTAGAGCGCATCGAGGCGGCGCTCGTGGCGTCTGTCCGCACACACGACGCCTACCTCAGCGAGATCGCATCACACCTCATCGTCGCAGGTGGTAAGCGGCTACGCCCGGTGCTGGCCCTGGTCGCCGCCCAGGTGGCAGGCGGTGCTGCTACGGACGACGCGGTGCAGGGAGGCATTGCGTGCGAGCTCGTGCAGACAGGGTCGTTGTATCATGACGACGTCATGGACGAGGCACCGACCCGACGTGGGGTCGAGACCGTCAACGCCAAGTGGGGCAACCTCCAGGCGATCCTCGCTGGCGATTTCTTGCTCTCCCGGGCATCGGAGATCGCTGCGTCGCTCGGTACCGAGGTGGCCGCCCTGCTCGCGCGCACCATCGGCCGACTGTGCGAAGGCCAGATCGAAGAGCTTCGCCACACGTACAACGCAGCCCGGCCCGAGTCGTCCTACCTTGCGTCGATTGCCGGAAAGACCGCCTCGTTGTACGCCACGTCGGCGCGCATCGGCGGCATTGTTGCCGGACTCGACCGAGGGCTCATCGACGCACTCACGAGCTACGGCGAGAGCTTCGGGATGGTGTTCCAGATCGTCGATGACTTGCTCGATATCAGCGCCACAGATGATCAGCTCGGCAAACCTGCCGGCCACGACATGGTCGAAGGTGTGTACACGCTGCCGGTGCTGCGAACGCTGCAGGCAGGCGGCATCGCTGCGGCATCGCTGCTTGGCATCCTCGGCAGCCCGCTCGAGGTGGCCGGGCGCGAAAAGGCGCTCGAGATCGTTCGGGCTAATGCCGGTGTGCCGTCGGCCATGGCCACTGCTCGCGAGTGGGCCGCACGGGCGGTCGCAGCGTGCGATCCGCTGCCCCCCAGCGATGCGACCGATGCATTGCGCTCGGCGCCCGACGCGCTGCTGGCCTCAGTCGTCTGAGTTTCGTGTCGCTCACCTCATAGCGGTTCTCATAATCGACCTGTGGGGGTCAGACTCCGGGGGCGACGCGAGCGATCAGGCTGATCGCCCGGTACGCAGCCTCGGCGGGGCCGAGTTCGTCGGGACGGAGCATTCCAGTGGTGATCCTTAGCGACCACTCCATGAGCGAACGGGAATGTACGACGATTCGTGTGAGTTCACGAGCGAGTGCTGGGCGGCCGACGACGCGGGCGAAGAGTCGGCCCGCTGCCTGCTGGTCGCCGTACTGCTCGTCGATCAGTTTGGGATACCGTTGGAGCACGGTCGCATCGTCACTCGTGAGCGCCTCGTGCAACACGTCAGCCGCGATACGGGCTGTCTCGAATGCAGCACCAATACCGTCGCCGCTGAACGGACTGGCGGCCGCTGCGGCATCGCCGATCACTAGGAACGTCGGCCCCGCACATGGCGCCACTGAACCGCCCAGAGGAATCCGACCGGTGGCTATGGAGCCGACCGGGTGGCTGGGGTCGAGATCCCAACGCTCGGCGACGCGGCGAGCAAAGTTGTCGAGTACGTGTGTTGGATTGATGCTCTTGAACTCTCGTGCAGTGCTGAGCACGCCGACGCCCACATTCGCAGTGCCATCGCCGAGGGGGAACAACCATCCGTATCCAGGCACGACGTTGCCGTTGCGGTCGTGAAGATCGAGGCCCAACTCGAGGTGGTCATCACAGTCGCGAGGGGTCTCCCAATATGACCGTGCTCCGAGGGCGTAGGGCCAATCTGCTCGCCGGATTGTTCCGAGCATTCGCCCGAACCGGCTATTGCCCCCATCGGCGACCAGCACGTAGCGGGCCCTGATCGCGAACCGCCCGCCAGGCGACTGCACCATCGCGCCGCGAACGAAGCCGCGCTCTGCGATTGGTTCCTTGGCCTCGTGTTGTTCCAACAGTTGAGCGCCCGCCGCTACTGCGTGATTGGCTACCATCTGATCGAATTGACGGCGCCGCACAACATGGCCGTGCGGTGGGAACACCGGATGGGTCGGCCAGTTAAGTTGGACGGGCCGTTCGTTCGCCGCCACGGTGATGCCCACGTGACGGTGCCATGTGTCGAGTGAAGGACCGAGACCCATGTCGATCAGCTGGTGTGTCGCCCGCGGTGTGAGCGCCCCGCCACATGCCTTGCCACGTGGCAGGCTCCGCCGATCGATCATGACGACGTGATGACCGGCGTGTGCAAGCCAGTAGCCAGCAGCTGCACCAGCCGGACCAGCCCCGATGATGAGCACGTCGGGCTGATCGGAAGGAGTCGACGCAGACACGGTTGCGAATCTGCCGAGTGGCCGGCAGCCGGGTCAGGGCTTGTCGTCGGGCGAGTGGCCGACTGCGGGCTTCGTGCCGACCGGGAAGGTGTCCTTCAGCGTCGTACCGATGTTGTCGAACGTGAGCGAGCCGTCTTTTAGGCCGAGGTACGCGGGTGCCTCTGCAGCACACCACTTCTCGAACTCTTCCTTGTTGTCGGCAGTCGGATTGGCTCCGCCGAGCGTGTAACGCTCGTGGCACACCACTTCGAGGATTTCGAGTTCGGACAGGCCGCCACCGAAACCGGCACCTTGGCTCGGCATGATGCCCCTCGCGCCAGTGGCGTGAACCGGTTCACGCTTGGGATTTCCATAGATGCTGACATTGGCCGCCGAGTAGCCGCCGGTACCCGCGTAGACCCAGCGAAGCTGATCTTCGATGTGTGGAAAGGTCTTCAACACTTCACCCCCGGCAAATGCATAGCCGGAACCACCTTCGCCATTGCCGCCATGGCACCCTGAGCAACCGGCCTTGTACAGGCCGGCACCCGCACCGAGCGGACCGCGCACCTTGACCGCCGATGGAGAAAGTGACCGGGCGTACATAAACACCCACAACGGTAAAATGCTGAGCGTCGCCATTGCCCAGAACGGGATCTTCTTTCGCTCTTTCGCTGCGGCGACGTACGGCGGGTCGGGCCTTTTCGGAGGAGGCGTAGGCGGGGCGGCCGCCTTGGCGGGTAGCGCCTTGGCAGTAACGGCAGGCGGCGCAGCGTCGGTCTTCGCGACCGCAGCGGTAGGCGTGGTACCACCCTCGGCGGGCTCGGTCGCGCCACTGGCCTTGGCCTTGGCGGACTGGCTTCGCTTGAGGAGATGCTCGGGGATCTCGGTCACGCTGCTGCACGATAGGCGTCCCGGAACCGGAAAGTGGAATCTGAGCAGATACGACTTGACGCGCAGGATCACACAACGCCGTGGCGAGGCCCGAACTGCGCGTGCTGAACGGGCCCTGTCGGCGTATGTCACACCTAGACGGACGATCTTCAAGCGGACGAAATGGTGTTGCGCCACGGTCGCACGGCTATGGTTCGTTCAGCGTTTCACGTGGCCGTACAAGGAAGGGACGCCCCGCAGTGCAACTTGCAATCAACGTTCTGAAATGGCCCGGCATGAACGTCGCGTTCATCTTCTCGTTCGTGCTCTCCAACGTGCTCGCCTTTGCCGCCATCCCGTACGCCAAGCGCAGGCCCAAGGGCACGGCCACCACCTGGGGTGAAGCGATGCTCGCATCGGTGTACGTCTTCGGCACGTTCTTCATCGCATTCGGCGTGGTGCCGCACCAGTTCATCGATCACGCTGACAAGAACCTGCATTGGAACAAGGCCAAGATCCTGTACGGCCCGTTCGGCATCTTGAAGCCCACTGCGCTCGGGGGCAGCTTTCCGATGACCATCCCCTACGAGGCCGTTCGCGACATCGTGGTGGTACTCCTCCACGTCTACTACTTCGCTCTCGTGATGTTCTTGTGGAGCTACTGGCAAAAGCGCGGAACGAAGAAGACCTCTGAGGTGGCAATGAGCACCTACGGCCGCCCCCTGGTGAAGCAGGCATAGCCGATGGCTCGTACCGACGCGAACCCCCCGATGATGCCGTTCACCGACGAGTATCAACTCGTCGAGGTCGATGCCGACTACCTGTCCAAGGCGGTCAAGCCCAAGCAGTTCATCCACATCGACCAGACCGAGTGCATCATGTGCGAAGGCTGCGTCGATATCTGCCCGTGGAAATGCATCCACATGGTCTCTACCGAGGCGATCGTTCGAGCCGACGGCACCGAGCAGCCAGGTGCCGACCCCAGCGATCACGTTCTCTTCATCATCGACGACGACATCTGCACCCGGTGTGCATTGTGCGTCGATCGCTGCCCTACGGGTGTCATCATCTTGGGCAAGGTCGGCTCGCCGGATTCCTCCGGCGACTACCACGCCCGTACCAACAACCACGGCTACGGCTACGGCATGCGGCTGTAAAGGAACATTCCAGTGGCAAAGATCATCGACGAGACACCGCGCCCCACAGCGAAGGACCGCATCACTAAGACGGTCAACGATGTGCAGGGCAGCCAGGTCTGGACCAGCATCTTCCGACCGGGCTCAATCTTCCGTAAGGGGTACACCGACAGCCCGCGCAACCGCAGTTACGTGGTGATGAACTCGGTGCTGTACCACCTGCATCCGGTCAAGGTGAAGCGCCACGCAGTCAAGGTCAGCTACACGCTGTGCCTGGGGGGGCTCAGTTTCTTTCTGTTCATCCTGCTCACCGTGACCGGCATTTTCTTGATGTTCTTCTATCGGCCCACCGATGTCGCAGCGTGGAACGACATCTCCAACTTGCAGACGTCGGTCACGTTCGGCTTACTTGTGCGCAACATGCACCGCTGGGGCGCTCACCTCATGGTGCTCAGTGTGTTCTTGCACATGGCACGCGTTTTTTATCACGGTGCCTACAAGTCGCCACGCGAGTTCAACTGGGTGATCGGTGTGGTGCTGTTGATGCTCACCTTGCTGCTCAGCTTCACCGGGTACCTGTTGCCGTGGGATCAGTTGGCGTTGTGGGCCGTCACCGTGGGTACCAACATGATGGGGTACACCCCGGTGTTCGGTACACAGGTCAGATTCGTGCTGCTGGGCGGCAAAGAGATCGGTTCCGAAACATTGCTGCGGTGGTATGTACTGCACGTGTTGCTGCTCCCGTTCGTCATCGTGATCTTCATGGCGATCCACTTCTGGCGGGTCCGTAAAGACGGCGGAATCTCGGGGCCACTGTGATGTCAACGACGGTGACTCCAACGACGGTGACTCCAACGACGGTGAGTTTGAAAGGGAGCGATGCATGACTGAGATCCCCGAGCACCTGCTCAAGCGGGCCCAGGCGGCGCGAGAAAAGGCTGCAGCCGACGTGCCGAGTGAGGTACCGGCTGCTGCGGCCGCCAGCGAACCGGCTGCCGATCCCCGGATCCCTGCACATCTCCTCGAGCGCAGCAAGGCTGCGAAGTCGAAGGCCTCGGGCGAAAGTTCGGGTGCCGTTGCCCTGCAGGAAAAAGTCGCCAGCGTGGTCGCGGCCGCTCCAACAGGAGGCGGGCTCCCGGTCGGTGCTGGCCCAGGGGGCCACACTCAGCGGCTCCTCACGGTGATCAAGAGCGGCTCGATCCAAGATGTGAAAGCCACACCCGTCGACAAAGTACATACGTGGCCGCACCTGTTGGCCGCCGAGTTCGTCGCCGCACTGGCGTGTACCGCTTTCACGTTCTTCTTTTCGATATTCGTCAACGCACCGCTGTTGCAGTTGGCCAACATCAACCGCACACCGAACCCGTCGAAAGCCCCGTGGTACTTCCTGGGTCTGCAGGAACTGCTGACGATGTTCCACCCAATGGTCGCAGGCGTCACCATTCCGGGCGTCGGGATGATCATTCTGATTTTTGCGCCGTTCATCGACAAGAACCCGTCGAACAAGCCCGAGGATCGCAAGTTCGCCATCTCGATCATGACCGTCCACATCATGTTCTGGGCGGTCCTCGTGATCATCGGTTCGTTCTTCCGTGGGCCGGGCTTCAACTTCGTGCTGCCATGGCGCGACGGCCTCTTCTTCGACCTATGAGGATCCAATGAGTGCAGCAGTCGTCATCGTCATCGTCGTCGCGGCAGCTGTGGTGCTGGGCGCGATCGGCTTCATCACCGCGGCCAAGCGCAGCGATGTTCGCGGTGCCGGCGCATTGAGCCGCGAGACTCGCCACCGCGACAAGGACTCAGCGGTCGACCTTCCTGCCGCAGCAACCGGCCGCCAGGTCGAGCGTGCCGCGGCCGAAGCTCGTTCAGCATCGCTCGTCAAAGTCGATGCGCGACCCCCGGTGCTGTGGGTTCCCCCCGATCCCGAAGCCATCGGAGTCAGCCGTCGCCAGTTCTTCAATCGGGCCACGATCGGGCTCATGGGCCTCAGCATCACCACGTTTGCTGCCGCCAGTTTCGTAGCCTTCCTGTGGCCCGTCGCTAAGGGCGGATTCGGTGGAAAAGTCGGTCTCGGCAAGCACGACGAGATCGTCCAGAGCATCCGCAGCAGCGGCGGCTTCTTCTACTCGTCCGAGGCCCGGTCGTGGATCACCGAGTATCCGGCCGACGCACTCCCGAAGGCCAAGGGCATCTACCAGACAGCGATCGTGACGGGGATGGAAAGTGGGCTCGTCGCCCTCTATCAGAAGTGCCCGCACCTCGGCTGCCGGGTACCAGAATGCAAGAGCAGCCAATGGTTCGAGTGCCCATGTCATGGCTCGCAGTACAACCGAGTTGGCGAAAAAAAGGCCGGACCTGCGCCACGCGGCATGGACCGGTTTGCGCTCAGCATCTCGGCCGGTGGTGACGTGGTGGTCGATACCGGCACGCCGTTCACCGGACCGGCGATCGGTACCAACACAACAGGGCAGGAGGCGGAAGGTCCGCACTGCATCACGGGAGGCCACTAGTTCATGTTCGCACTCGCTACCACCGCGATCGCATGGGTGATCTTTGTCGTCACGTTGATTGGCTGGATCGTCTACTACTTCGCGAACCGCAACTCGGCACGCAACGAACTCGGTTCCGAGATCGAACTCGCCGCTAACCGTACGCCGTACTACGACGACGAAATTCTCGAAGGCAAGCGCCTCGAGCGGGTCCAGTTCATCGGCTTGTTGTTCTTGGTGTCGATCACCATCGGTCTCCCGTTGTACTGGGTCTTCGAACCCAGCCGGATGGCCGGAGCCACAACCGACCAGCACGACAAGTTCGTCAATTACGGCAAGGCTCTGTTCGCAACCACCGCCGAGGGCGGCTTCAACTGTGCCGGCTGTCATGGTGCCAGCGGCGGTGGTGGTCAGGCTGCCTACACGATCACCGACGCCAAGACCCGTGAGATCAAAGCGGTCAACTGGAACGCACCTGCGGTCAACTCGGTCTTCTACCGTTACGACGAGAGCGAGGTGAGATTCATCCTCGTCTATGGCCGCCCGTTCTCGCCGATGTCGCCGTGGGGCCTCGCCGGAGGCGGGCCGATGAACGATCAACAGATCCAAACCCTGATCGAATACCTAAAGAGTCTTCAGATCACGCGGGTTGGGTGCGCACCGAATGAAACGGATCCCAAGACCTGTCCCACCGGCATCCTGCCCGATACGGAACAGAAACGAATTTCCGATGCAGCGGGCCTCGCTGCCCAGAAACTGGTCGATGCCGGCAGGTATGCCACTACCGGCGCGGCGATGGGCGAGGCGTTGTTCAACCTGAATATCAACAGTGGTGCCTATTCGTGCGCCCGGTGCCACACTACTGGTTGGAGTTGGGGCGATCCCGGCGTGCCCGGGCAGGGCGCATTCGGGTGGAACCTCACCGGCGGATCAACCGCCGCACACTTCCCCGTGCAGCAGGATCAGATCAACTTCATCAAGGCCGGATCGGAAAACGGCAAGAAGTATGGCCTCCAGGGTCAGGGAAGCGGGCGGATGCCCGGGTTTGGGAATCTGCTCACTGACGAGCAGATCAAGTCCATCGTCGAATACACGCGGAGTCTGTAGTGAGCATCCTCGCCATTGGTTGGCAGCCAGAACTACGCGGCATTCTCACGGTCATCATCGTGGTGACCGTGCTGTGCGGTAGCACCTATCTCGTCCTTGCCACCAACCTGGGCGCGCGACTCGGTTTCCTAGTCACGTTCTCGGCCCTTGCTGGCTGGTTCTTCGTGATGGGGGCAATCTGGTGGTCGTACGGCATCGGTCTGAAGGGACCGGAATCCACATGGAATTCCATAGCCGGACGAACGGTGCTGGAGGATGCCGCGGCGCTCAATCAGTCGGGAGCGCTCGACGCGCCGATCATGGTCGACCGATCAACGTCATTCACCGAGCAGGCGCACGTCATCCAGGGACAGTTCGTCAACGAAGGCTGGAAGCAGCTGCCCGACTCCGCCCCCACGTTCGGGCAGGCCGGATCGTCGGCAGCCGGGTTCTTGGAGGGCACTGGTTCATTTGCGGCTGGCGAGTTCAAGGTGGTCAACGTGTTCGACAAGGGCGGCGAGCGCTACCCGCGCTACGCCGACGGCAAGCTCGACTTCCTTGCGTTCTGGCACAAACCGCACTACGTGCTCGTCGAGGTTGCACCGCTGCTGGCGCAACGCTCCGAGCCGGGTCGTGCGCCCGCCGCGGCACGTATCGACGAGAGCCGTCCACATGCGTACGTATACATGATTCGTGACATGGGTGCCAAGCGCGAACCGGCGGCGTTCATCACCGGTGGCTCATTGTTGCTGTTCCTGTCGTGCTGTTGGTTGCTCCATCGACGTGACAAGCGGGTCATGTTCAACCGCAGCCAACTCGCTCTGCCGGCCAAGGCCTGAGCATGGGGCAATATCTTCCGGTCGTCGCGTTGCTGGTGCTTGCTAGTCTTTTCGGCGCGGTCAGTTTCTTCGCGTCGAGACTGCTGGCGCCGCGTCGGCCATCGTCGGCGAAGGAGGCTCCGTACGAGTGTGGCATCGTGCCGAGCCGTGAGCCGCCCGAGCGGTTCCCCGTCACGTTCTACGTCGTGGCGATGCTGTTCATTATGTTCGACATCGAGATCATTTTCATCTACCCGTACGCAGTCGATCGCCGGTTTCTGGGCAGTTACGCATTTTGGGAGATGATCGCGTTCAGCGCAGTGTTCTTCCTCGCCTTCGTGTACGTCGTGGCCCGAGGCGCGCTCGATTGGGGTCCAGTACAGCGTGCCCGCCGTCTCGACCCCGTGGTCTCGGCTGACCGCACGGCAACAAGCACCATCCGTCGGGTGGGTACCGAGGGCCGGATCGAAGAAGAGGCTGCCTGATGGGAATCGTGCAGGATGTCAAAGATCACGGTCTCGGTGGGCTCGATCACAACTTCATCACGGGCAAGGTGGAAGACCTGATCAACTGGTCGCGCAGCCGCAGTAGCTGGCCAGCCTCATTCGGCTTGGCGTGCTGCGCAATCGAGATGATGGCCACGGGTGCGGCGCACTACGACATCAGTCGCTTCGGGATGGAGGTCTTTCGGGCTTCGCCGCGCCAAGCCGACATCATGATCGTTGCAGGACGGGTGAGCCAGAAGATGGCCCCGGTACTGCGTCAGGTGTACGACCAGATGATGGAACCGAAGTGGGTCATCTCGATGGGCGTGTGCGCCAGTAGTGGCGGCATGTTCAACAACTACGCGATCGTGCAAGGTGTTGATCAGATCGTGCCCGTCGACGTGTACGCGCCAGGGTGTCCGCCCACGCCCGAGACGCTGATCCATGCGATCGAAACGCTCCACGGCCTGATCGAGACCGGTGAGATCACCCGCCGCCGTCGCCAGACCGGTGTTGGTGCCAACGTGCACGTCACCGAGATTCCCGCTACACCGGCATCGGTGCCGGTGCTGCTCGCCGTCCGATGATCAGTTCCGACGAGAACAGGTGCGAGGAGACGTCATGAGCGAATCCGAACTGCATGGCTGCCCAGTGGTCGACCGCCTCGGTCAACAGGTGCTGTTCGCCCCGCGAGCCAGATACCAGAGCGTGATCAAGTCGTTGCTGGCCGACGGGTACGAAATGTGCATCGATCTCACTGCCGTCGACTACCTCATCCATCCGGGTCGCTCGCTACCCGCCGGCGTTCAGCCTGAGCGGTTCGAGGTTGTCATCAACTTGTTGTCGATCGCCGCACGGGCCCGGTTGCGTGTTCGCGTGCAGGTTCCCGAAGCCGACTCCGCCATAGCTACGTTGTTCGATCTGTATCCGGGTACCGAGGCAATGGAGCGAGAGGTCTACGACATGTTCGGCATCGTGTTCACCGACCATCCTGATCTCACACGGATTCTGATGCCGGAAGATTGGGATGGCCATCCGCTGCGCAAGGACTACGAGATCGGTCGCATACCCGTGCAGTTCACAGTTGCGCAGGCATCAGCTGCGCAAGCAACGCTGGGGGCGACACCGTGAGCATTCTCGACACGATCGAGCAGGGCAACGAACCCGAGCAGGGGTTGAAGCCGCGTAGCGAACTGACCGCGCGAGAGTTGTTGCGCGACGTCGGGTCGGTCTTACGGATGAGCGAGGCCGACGTGGCCAAGCTCGGTCAGCTTCCGCAGGACGCGTCAGAAGACCAGACGATGATTATCAACATGGGCCCGCAGCACCCGAGCACGCATGGTGTGCTCAGGCTGATGCTCGAACTTCAGGGTGAAACCGTGCTGCGTTGCAAGCCGATCATTGGCTACTTGCACACAGGCATGGAAAAGACCGGCGAGGCGCTCACGTATCTCCAAGGTGGCACCAACGTCACTCGAATGGACTACGTCAGCCCGTTCAACAATGAACTCGTGTTCAGTCTGACCGTCGAGAAACTGCTGGGAATCGACACCGACATCCCAGAACGCGCAGTATGGATGCGGATGCTGCTCAGCGAGCTGAACCGGATGAGCAGCCACCTGTTGTTCATGGCCACCAACGGCATGGATCTGGGCGCGGTGTCGATGATGATCTACGGCTGGCGTGAACGCGAAGAGGTGCTGCGGTTCTTCCAAAAGGTCACGGGACTGCGGATGAACCACAACTTCATCCGCCCGGGTGGCGTGGCGGCCGATTTGCCTGCCGGTTGGCGTGACGATGTGCTCCACCTGCTTGAACTGATCGAGCCCCGCCTCGATGAGTACGACGTGTTGATGACCGGCCAGCCGATCTGGCGCGAACGGCTGCAAGGCGTCGGCATCATCACCGCGCAAGAGGCGCTTGCGCTCGGCGCGACGGGGCCGATCCTGCGGAGTACGGGTGTGGCATGGGACCTGCGCCGCGACCAGCCGTACCTGCACTACGGACAACTCGACTTCGATGTCATCGTCGGGTCATATGGGGATGCATTCGATCGCTACGCAATCCGGCTCAATGAGATCCGTGAGAGCATGAAACTCGTCCGCCAGATCCTCGACCGCATGCCGAGCGGTGATTACCGCATCCAGAACAAGAAGGTCACACCGCCGCCCCGGGCGCGTATCGACGAATCGATGGAGGCGTTGATCCATCACTTCAAGATCTTCACCGAAGGATTTAAGGTCCCGGAAGGTGAGGTCTACATGGCGATCGAAAGCCCGCGTGGCGAGATCGGCTGTTACATCGCCAGCGATGGCTCGGCCACCCCGTACCGAATGCACATTCGCGCTCCATCGTTCGTCAACATCCAGTGCTTGCCGCACATGATGCGTGGCGGTCTCGTCGCCGATGCGGTCGCCATCATCTCAAGCGTCGATCCAGTGCTCGGAGAAGTAGACCGATGAGCCGTCTCACCGATGCCAATATCAAACTCGCCAAAGAGATCATCGGGCGCTACCCACGTGCCCGCTCGGCCATCATCCCGCTTCTGCACCTCGCCCAAGAACAACACGGACACATCACCAACGCTGCGATCGCCCACATCGGCGAACTCGTCGGGGCCACGTCGGCCGAGGTGCTCGGCACGTGCACGTTCTACGAGATGTTCAAGATGGAACCGGTCGGCAAGTATCTCGTCAACATTTGCGGCACGATGTCGTGTGCGTTGCTGGGCTCCGACGAATTGATGCACCGCGCCGAGCACACCCTTGGCATCAAGGCGGGCAGTACTACGGCTGATGGTCTGTTCACGCTTGAACACGCGGAGTGCCAGGCGGCGTGCACCGAGGCCCCGTGCCTGCAGGTCAACTATCGCCACCGCTACCGGGTCACCCCCGACCAACTCGATGCGCTCATCGTCGACCTCCGTGCGGGCAACCTCGATGGTGAGATTCCGCCGCACGGCACGGTTGCTCGCGTACGCCAGCACATTCCGGCTGGTCGCGCCGTCGGAGCAGTGGCACCCGAAGATGCCACCGATCCGCCCGTCTGGCTCTCGACTGGCCCGTCCATCAACGCGAAGACACCGAAGTGAGCGAATCACTGACCGGCACGATCATGCCGCACGCTCCCGGGTTCATCGCCGGCGACCGCCCGCGAATCGTGACGTCGCGGTTCGAGTATGAAGATTCGTACACGCTCGAGCGGTATCTGGCCACCGATGGGTACTCGGGTTTGCGAGCTTGCCTCACGCGAGCGGCCGCCGACGTGCACAACGAGGTCAAGACCGCCACGGTCCTCGGTCGTGGTGGTGCTGGCTTCCCGGCCGGCGTCAAGTGGGGCCTCACCCCGCAGGGTAAGTTTCCGCGCTACCTGGTGGTGAATGGTGATGAAAGCGAGCCGGGTACCTACAAGGACCGGCTCCTCATGGAACGTGATCCTCACCAGTTGATCGAAGGCTGTCTCATCGCCTGCTACGCAGCGGGGTTGTCGCAGTGCTTCCTCTACATCCGTGGCGAGATGGCGCTGGCCCAAGAGCGCGTCGCAACCGCACTCAACGATGCGTATGCCGCCGGCTATGTCGGCACCAACATCTTGGGGTCGAACTTCTCGGTCGACATCGTGCTCCACTGGGGTGCGGGCGCCTACGTCGTCGGCGAAGAGACAGCCCTCATCGAGAGCCTCGAAGGCAATCGCGGTATGCCCCGATTGAAGCCGCCGTTCTTCCCAGCAGCGATCGGCCTGTATGGGCAGCCGACCATCGTCAACAACGTCGAGACGCTTGCCAACCTGCCATGGCTGTTAGTCAACGGTGCAGCGGCCTACACCGCAATCGGTACCGAATCATCACCCGGTACCCGGATGGTTGCTGTCTCTGGCCATGTCAGGCGTCCCGGCGTGTACGAGATCGTCAATGGCACCACCACGTTCCGCGATCTGGTGTACGGCAACGAGTTCTGCGGTGGCATCCGCAACGGCAACGAGTTGAAGGCATTCGTACCCGGCGGAGGTTCCGCACCGTGGTTCCTCCCCGATCAACTCGACCTGCCATTCGAAGGTAAGCTTGTCGGAGCGGCTGGTTCGATGCTCGGTTCAGGGGCGATCATGGTGATGGACGACACCACCGATATCCCTGCTGCAGCGCTCACGCTCACTCGGTTCTACGCCCACGAATCGTGCGGTAAATGCACGCCGTGCCGGGAGGGCGGTACGTGGCTCGAGCGGATCCTCAGCCGGATCGTGGCGGGCAACGGAACCGACGCCGACCTCGACCAACTGTTAGAAGTCGGTGAGTCAATCTGTCCTGGATCGTTCCCGCATGCTGCCAGCGAACGGTTGGGGCTCACCGCAGTGCCATTCCCGTACAAGATGACCACTATCTGCTTCGTCGGCCCATCGGCGTTTGCTCCTATCCATTCCGCGCTCACGTTGTTCCGCGACGAGTTCATTGCCAAGATCGTGAAACGGACACTCATCCCAGTGACAGCCGCACCCATCGCGGCCGCGTCTGCAGCCGGAGGCGGCCAGTGACACTTTCTGACACCGCTACCGAATCAGCTGCCGAATCACCAGCCGACGACGCTCCGCCGCCCGACCCGAATGCGGTTAGTGTCACGCTCAACGGTACGACGATCATCGCCCGCAAAGGCGAACTCGTCATCGCTGCTGCCGAGCGCCATGGCGAATACATCCCGCGGTTCTGTTACCACGACCGGATGAATCCGGTCGGCATGTGTCGGATGTGTCTCGTCGAGGTTGATTCCGGCCGTGGCCCGCAGATCACCGTGTCGTGCATGGTCACGGTTGCGCCCGACATGAAGATCGACACGGAGTCGGCCACCGTGAAGCGGATGCAAGAAGGTGTGCTCGAACTGCTGCTCGCCAACCACCCGCTCGACTGCCCGGTCTGCGACAAGGGCGGTGAATGCCCGCTCCAAGATCAAACGCTCGCGTACGGCCCTGGTGAGAGCCGATTCGTCGAAGAAAAGCGCCACTACGAAAAGCCGGTCCCCATCAGTGATCTCGTGTTCCTCGACCGTGAGCGGTGCATTCTCTGCGATCGTTGCACCCGATTCGCCGACGAGGTCGCCGGCGATGCGATGATTCAGTTCACGAGCCGCGGCAACAACACCCAGATCGCGACGTTTCCGAACGAGCCGTTCTCCAGCTACTTCAGCGGCAACACCGTCCAGATTTGTCCGGTGGGGGCGCTCACCGCACAGCCGTACCGCTTCAAGGCTCGCCCATGGGACCTCGAGCAGACCGAGAGCACATGCACCACGTGTGCGGTCGGCTGCCGCACCGTGGTGCAATCGAGCCGAAACGAATTGTTGCGCTACCAGGGGGTCGATAGCGATCCGGTCAACTGGGGTTGGTTGTGCGACCGCGGCCGGTTCAATTTCGAGGCCATCAACAGCGACAGCCGGCTCGCCGAGCCCCTCGTGCGCACCGCCGACGGCCTCGTGCCCACCAGCTGGAACGCCGCGTTGTCTGCTGCTGCCACGTTGATCACCGATGCCCTGGCCGCAGGTGGCGCAGAACGGATCGGAGTGTTAGGCGGCGCACGCGGCACCAACGAAGACGCGTTCGCTTGGGCCCGACTCGCTCACGACGTCATCGGATCCCCCAACGTGTACGCCCAGCTCGGCGATGGACTTCCGGCGGGTGTGCTCGGATTGAACCGGGCCACCATCGACGATGTGGCTTCGGCCACCACGATCGTGTTGTTGGCACCCGATCTGAAAGAAGAGCTGCCGGTGCTCTACCTGCGCGTACGCGACGCAGTGCAGAACAAGCGCAGCAAAGTGATCGAGTTCACGCCGAAGCCCGGCGGGCTCACAGGCCAAGCCTGGCGGTCGTTCGGGTACGAACCCGGTACGCAAGTCGGCACCGTGCAGCAGGCGCTCGCCGATCCAGTTATCGCCGCCCAGTTGGCCAAGGGAACCGTCGCGATCGTCGCTGGAAGGGCCAACCTGGCCGAGACAACGGCGGCCACCGTTCAGGCGTTACAAGCCCTGCTGGCAGCGTTGCCCGATGCAAAGGTGCTGCCGGCGTTCCGCCGCGGCAACGTCGTCGGTGCGCTACAACTCGGGATGCGACCGCGCCCCGGCGGGCTCGATTCGCGGAGCACGCTCATGGCCGCGGCGGACGGCAAGATCGAGTGTCTGATCCTGGTCGGCTGCGACCCGCTCGCCGACTTTCCCGATACCGACCTTGCCCGGCGCGCGCTTGCCGGCGCTCGCCGAATTGTGGCGGTCGATACGTTCCTGACGGAAAGTTCCAAGCACGCCCATGTGGTGCTCGCTGCGGCGGCCTACGGTGAAAAGTCCGGAACGACAACCAATCTCGAGGGTCGGGTCACGACGGTCTCTCAACAAGTAACGCCACACGGCACCAGCCGGCCAGACTGGATGATCGCCACGGCATTGTCCAAGTTGTTGGGCAGTGACCTCGGTTTCACCTCGGTGGGCGAGGTCACCTCCGCAGCCGCCCGAACCGTCGCGACGTACGCCGGAATCACCACCGAGGCGCTCGCACAATCGCCTGACGGCATCGTGGCCGAGGTACCGGCCGGCATCGACCCGATCAACGCCGTTTCGTCCGCAGTGGGTCGTAACAGCTATGACTTCCGACTCGTGGCGAGCCGCAAACTGTACGACCAGGCCGTCGGTACCGCGATGAGTCCGTCGTTGGCGCACCTGGCCGTTGCTGCCACCGCACACGTCCACCCGCTCGATATCGAGCGCGCGGGAGTGCACGTCGGCAGCGACGTCAAGCTGTCAAGCCCGAAGGGCAGCATCATCATTCGGGTCGAAGCCGACGAAACGGTCGTACGTGGAACAGTCTGGGTGCCGTTCAATCAAGCCGGTGCCAATGTCGGCGAACTGATCGACTGCACCGCAGTGGTCACCGACCTGCGGATCGAGAACCTGTGATAGCGCTCGATCCTCTGCTCATCGGCGACCTCGACCTCGGCGATGTGCTCGTTGTTCTGCTCAAGGTGGTCGTGGTGTTCGTCGTTGGTCTGGTGGCCACGATGCTGATGGTCTGGTTCGAGCGCAAAGCCATTGCCGGCATGCAGAACCGCATCGGGCCGAACAAGGCCGGACCATTCGGAATTCTGCAAACCCTGGCCGACGGCATCAAGCTGTTCTTCAAAGAAGATCTCATTCCAGCGCAGGCCAACCGGTTCGTGTTCAAACTTGCGCCGTACCTCGCGTTCGTACCTGCGTTCCTGGTGTGGTCGGTCATCCCGCTGGGCGGCGATTTCTCCAACGGCAAAGATGGCACGGTCAAAATCTTTGGCCGTGTCACCCGGCTACAGCTTGCTGACCCGCAGATCGGGCTGTTGCTTTTGCTGGCGCTCAGCTCCGTCGCCGTGTACGGGATCATGCTGGCCGGTTGGTCGTCGGGCTCGAAGTACCCGCTGCTCGGCTCGGTCCGCGCATCTGCCCAGATGGTCAGCTACGAAGCAGCACTCGGGCTCAGCATCGCGGCGGTGCTCCTCATCTCTGGCACGCTCAGCACCAGCGGTATCGTCTTTGCCCAACCCAGCTTCACCCGTTGGCATGTGGTGGCGACGGGTCTGTTGCCATTCGTGATCTTCCTCATCGCCGCCACGGCCGAGCTCAATCGTCCGCCGTTCGATCTCGTCGAAGCCGAACAAGAATTGGTCGGGGGATTCAACACCGAGTACTCCAGCATCCGCTTCGCACTGTTCTTCCTGGCGGAGTTCATGAACACCATCACCATGAGCGGGGTGATCGTGACGCTGTTCTTCGGTGGCCCACAGCCCGTCAAGATCGGTGACACCACACTCAACTTGCATCTCGGGCCGCTCAACGGCACGGTCTGGTTCTTGCTGAAGCTGCTCGTGTTTCTCTACATTTACGTCTGGTTCCGTGCGACGTTGCCCCGGCTGCGTTACGACCAATTGATGAACCTCGGTTGGAAGGTGCTCATCCCCATCTCGCTCGGCTGGTTCATGCTCCTCGCATCGTTCCGTCTTGCACAAGACAACGGCTGGAACCGTTGGCTGGTCGGGGCGGTGGCACTCAGCGTGCTCACCGCCGCCGCAGGGCTGCTGCTTGCAGCAACTCGGGTGAGCGCACGTAACCGTCAACGAGAAGGGACCATGTTCTGATGGGCTACCTCGAAGGATTCGGCATCACACTTCGTCAACACCGTCTGTTCGGTGGCAAGCGGGTGACGACCTCGTATTCCGGTGGACGCGTGGCCAAACAGGGCAAGCCGGTGGAGGGCCGCGACGAAAAGATTGAAAAGCCCGAGCGCATGCACGGCCGCCACGTGCTCAACCGGTACGAAGACGGCATGGAAAAGTGCATCGGGTGCGAGTTGTGCGCCGGAGTCTGCCCTGCCAAGTGCATCTATGTCCGCGGTGCCGACAACGATCCCGAGAGTCCCACCTCACCCGGCGAGCGATTCGGGTTCGTCTACGAGATCAACTACTTGCGCTGCATCCACTGCGACCTGTGCGTCGAAGCGTGCCCCACCGAGGCAATCACCGAGAGCAAGTTGTTCGAGTTCAGCTTTACCGGTCGCAAGGACGCGATCTACACCAAGGCCGAACTCGTCGTCGACGATCAAGGCAAGCCACGCCAGTTGCCGTGGGAAGACTGGCGCGACGGCGAGGACACCAACACCAGCGGATGGATGCGTGCAACGTCGCCATCGGGCAGCGCAGCGTTCGTCGGCGAAGTTGGCTGGAGCAGCGAGCTCGGCCACGGCGTGCGCGCCCCAGAGCCGAAGCAGGCCGACGCGGACCGGCCGACCACGGTCCGGGTGATTGCCCGGGGCGGGGCCACTCGCCCTCCCCAGACCGGCGGACACTGACATGGCCTTCTTCGTTTTCGTCTGCGCCGCGCTGATGATCCTTGGCGGTGCCGTCGGCGTGATCATCTCGCAGCACCCGGTACATGCTGCGCTCAGCTTGATCCTCACGCTGTTCGGCGTGGCCGTGTTGTACGTCGCTCAAGATGCCCACTTCCTGGCGGCAGTTCAGGTGATCGTGTATGCAGGCGCCATCGTTGTGCTGTTCTTGTTCGTGATCATGTTGCTCGGTGTCGACAGTGCCGAAGATCTGCAGATCGAACCGATCCCGGTCCAACGGCCACTCGCGGCCATCGTTGCGCTCGGGATCGTTGGCGTCATTTCCGCCGCAATCGTGCAGGCCAGAAGCACGATCGCATCCGGTACGCGCAGCGGGATCGATATCCCAACCGTCTCGGGCGATGCAGATGGCAACATCCGCCAACTTGCGCGCGACTTGTTCAGCGACCATGTGTTCGCATTCGAGCTCACCTCGGTGCTGCTCGTGGTGGCCGTCGTCGGTACCGTGCTCCTCGCCCGTCGCCCCGACAAATCCGGAGCCGCGTCATGACGGCGACGGTTGCACTCGCGTTGGAGCCCACACCGGTCTGGTACCTGCTGTTGGCAGCGCTGCTCTTCGGCGTCGGTGCGTTCGGTGTGATGATCCGACGTAACCCGCTGATCATGTTCATGTGCGTCGAGCTGATGCTCAACGCCGTCAACCTCAGCTTCGTTGCGCTGGCCCGGTCGCTCGGCGACATTGGTGGCCAGACCACAGTGTTTTTCGTCATGGTCGTCGCCGCTGCTGAAGTGGTTGTGGGCCTCGGCATCATCGTCGCCATCCTGCGCCGTCGTCCGAATACCACGGCCGACGACATGGTAGAGCTGAAGGGTTAATCCATGCTCGACGTCGTCTGGCTCATTCCCGCGCTCCCGCTTATCGGCTTCCTCACCATCATGGTGTTCGGTCGCCGTCTCGGAGAACCGCGGGCCGGATACTTCGCGACCGCAATGGTGGGCGCCGCGTTCTTCGTCACGGTCGGGGTGTTCATCGACCTCATGTCGAAGTCCGCCGAGCAACGTGAGCACGTCAAGAGGATCTTCACATGGGTGCCGGTCGGTTCGCTGCACATCGATCTTGCGTTCCTGGCCGATCCGCTGAGCATCACGATGTGCTTGTTCGTGACGGGCATCGGATCATTGATCCATCTTTATGCCGTCGGGTACATGCACGGCGACCCTCGGTTCTCGAAGTTCTTCTTGTACCTCAACCTGTTTGCGTTCAGCATGCTGATGTTGGTACTTGGCGAAAACCTGCTCGTCACGTTCCTCGGGTGGGAAGGCGTCGGCACGTGCTCGTACTTCCTCATTTCCTTCTGGCACGAACGTGAGAGTGCTGCTACCGCCGGGAAAAAGGCGTTCATCACGAACCGTGTCGGTGACTGGGGTGTGATGATCGCAATGTTCCTCGCCTTTCAGGCGGTCGGAACCGTCAGCTACCACGGCATCAACACCGCCGCCGCCTCTGGCGCGCTCAGTACCAGCACCGCCACTGCCATAGCGGTGATGTTGTTCATCGGGGCCTGCGGCAAGAGCGCTCAACTGCCGCTGTATCTGTGGCTGCCTGACGCCATGGAAGGTCCGACGCCCGTCAGCGCATTGATCCACGCAGCAACGATGGTCACCGCCGGCGTGTTCTTGATGACCCGGATCAATCCGGTGTTGCACGCCGCTGCCACATGGGTGCCAACGATGATCGCGATTGTTGGTTGTGCCACGGCGTTGTTTGCCGCCACCATCGCGGTCGCCCAGAACGACATTAAGAAAGTGCTCGCCTATTCGACGGTCAGCCAACTCGGGTACATGTTCCTGGCCGTTGGCTCGGGTGCATATGTTGCCGCGATTTTTCACATGGTGACGCACGCGTTCTTCAAGGCACTGCTGTTCCTCGGATCCGGCTCGGTGATTCATGGCATGCACCACGAACAGGACATGCGCAAGATGGGAGCACTGCGCAAGCTGATGCCGATCACGGCATTCACGTTCATCATCGGCTGGCTTGCCATCGCCGGCGTGCCGCCGTTCGCCGGGTTCTGGAGCAAGGACGAGATTTTGCTGTTCGCGTTCGCCAAGAGCCCTGTGCTGTACGTGGTCGGTCTGGTCACTGCGCTGCTCACCGCCTACTACATGACCCGGCAAGTGATCATGGTGTTCTACGGCAAGGCGCGTTGGCACGACCACAGCGCTGAGCACGGCGCGCATGGCGACTTCACCCCACACGAGAGCCCAAAGACGATGCTGCTGCCACTCGTCGTCCTCGCCGGACTCTCGGTGGTCGGCGGGGCGTTGCAGCTCCCGTTCTCGCGCGACACGAAGTTCCTCGAGAAGTGGCTCGAGCCGGTCGTGGCGATCGGCGAGAGGAACATCACCGGCTCCTGGGCCGACGACAACAAGTACATCCTGCTGGCCGTTGCTGTCGTCGTTGCGCTCGCCGGCATTGCCGGGTCGATCCTGGTCTACGGCAAGCAGAAGGCAAAGGCGATCGAGCCGACGATCCTGGCCGAGGGCTGGTATTACGATCAGGGCGTCAGCAAGTTCATGGGTGGTCCGGGCCGTCGTGGCTTCGTCGGCCTCGCGTGGTTCGACAAGCACATCATCGATGGTGCCGTTGACGGCGTCGGCAAGCTGGTACGCGGCTCCGCCGGCCAGATCCGCAAGACCCAGAGCGGCTTTGTCCGCCAGTATGCGTCGGCGATAGGTGTCGGCGTCGTGCTGTTACTTGTCTGGTTCGTCGTGATCCGGGGGATCCTCTGATGCAGTTCCCGATCCTCGCCACACTCGTCTTCGCTCCGGCTCTTGGCGCGGTCGCGATTTCTGTGCTCTCGAACCGTCGCCCTGAATGGATCAAGCTCGCCGCGATCCTCATCAGCGTGTTCACCGGTGGTCTCTCGATCTGGGTGCTGAGCGCGTTCAGCACCGCCGACAGCGGATTCCAGTTCGTCAGCAAGCACACCTGGATTCGACCCTGGGGCATCTCATGGCACCTTGGTGTCGATGGCATCTCGCTGTTCCTCGTGGTGCTCACCGGCGTGCTGTTCCCGCTCGTGATTCTCGGTATCGATCCGCACCGTGACCACAAGCGTTACCTGGCCTGGTTGTTGCTACTCGAGGCGGGCATGATGGGTAGCTTCCTCAGCCTCGACCTGTTCTTGTTCTTCGTGTTCTTCGAGATCGTGCTCGTGCCGATGTACTTCCTCATCGGTGGCTGGGGATACGACGACCGTGTCTACGCGGCCACGAAGTTCTTCCTCTACACCATGGTCGGCTCGGCGTTCATGCTGGTCGGCATCATCTCCACTGCGGTGCTTGCCAAGACCAACGGCGCCGGTCACATCACGTTCGATCTGGTCGAACTCGCCGACAAGGTCTCGTTCGCAGCCTCAACCGGGCGGTGGTTGTTCTTCGCCATCGCCATCGGGTTTGCAGTCAAAGTGCCAATGTTCCCATTGCATACCTGGCTGCCCGACGCACACACCCAGGCACCGACGGGTGGGTCGATCATCCTCGCCGGAGTGATGCTGAAGCTTGGTACCTATGGGCTGTTGCGATTCGGCGTCTACCTGTTCCCCGAAGCCGCACACTACGCGAGGCCGTTGTTTCTGACGCTGGCCGTGATTGGCATCATCTACGGCGCCATTGCGGCCACCATGCAGACAGACTTGAAGCGGCTCGTTGCGTATTCATCGGTCGCTCACCTCGGCTTCATCGTGCTCGGCACGTTCGCGATCACCACCCAATCCATCAGTGGTGCCGTGATGCAGAACATCAACCACGGCGTCAGCACTGGCGCGTTGTTCCTCCTCGTTGGCATGATCTACGAGCGGCGCCACACCCGTCAGATCGCCGAACTGAACGGCATCCAGAAAGCGGCACCGATCTTCGCCGCCGGGTTCATGATCGTGATGCTTTCATCGATCGGGGTGCCAGGGTTGAACGGGTTCATCGGCGAATACCTGGTGCTCACCGGTTCGTTCCTTACCGCGCGGTGGTGGACGGTCGTCGCTGCTGCCGGTGTCATTCTGGCGGCGCTGTATCTGCTGTGGGCATACCAACGTGTGTTCCATGGTGAGCCCGACGAGAACAATCGTACGTTCCCCGAGTTGAAGCTGAAGGAAGCCGCCGTACTGCTGCCGTTCATCGGCATCATCGTGTTCACCGGTGTCTACCCGAAACCGATGCTCGACCGCATCGAGCCAAGTGTGAAGGCCCTCATCGCCCATGTCAGCGACAAGACCGGCTATGTCGAACCCACGGTGCCCACTCCGGTCACCGGCGATGAGGTGACACCATGAACACACTGCCCGGCGAGACCCTGCAAGGGCCGCACATCGACTGGTTCGCCATCAGCCCACTCCTCGTGCTGCTCGGTGGCGGGATGTTTCTGCTCGTCGCTGCAGCGCTCACTCCACGCTGGCCGAAGGGAATGTACGCCACGTTCTGCGCCACTGTCGCCGCCGCAGCTACCGCTGTGTCGATGGTGCTCTGGCACAAGGTTTCGATACATGGCCCGCGGCTGTTGGTCGGCAATGCCTTGTCGCTCGACCACTTCACGCTGTTCATCACGATCATCATCTGTGTGGCGGTGCTGCTCGTGAGCCTGGTCACCGACGACTACCTCCGTCGCGAGAAACTAGACGGTCCCGAGGTGTACGGGTTGTTCCTCATGGCGGCCATCGGCGGTGTCGTGATGGCGGGCGCAAACGATCTCATCGTGTTGTTCCTTGGCCTCGAAGTGCTGTCGATCTCGTTGTATGTCCTCGCCGCCAGCCATCGCCGACGCAGCGAAAGCCAAGAAAGTGGCATCAAGTACTTCGTGCTTGGCGGCTTCTCGTCGGCGTTCTTCCTCTATGGCATCGCCCTGCTCTATGGCGCGACGGGCAGTACCAACTACACCCGCATTCTGGCCACGTTCAACGACACCGTGCCAGTGGTCCGCAAGGATGCGCTCGTGTTGGCAGGTGTCGCCTTGCTGATCGTCGGGCTGGCATTCAAGGTCGGCGCCGTACCGTTCCACTTCTGGACCCCCGACGTGTATCAAGGGGCCCCGACACCGGTCACCGCGTTCATGGCGTCGATCGGCAAGGTTGCGGCGTTTGCTGCGCTGCTGCGGGTGTTGCTGTTCGTCCTGCCGCATTGGCGAGACGACTGGCGTCCGGCGATCTGGGTGCTTGCTGTCATCACGTTGGTCGTCGGATCCACATTGGCGGTGGTGCAGACCAACGTCAAGCGGATGCTGGCGTACTCATCGATCAGTCACGCCGGATTCATCCTCATCGGGGTCGAGGCCGCCGGGCATCGCGCCGGTAACCCTTCCGCCGGGACCGGGTTGTCGTCAGCAATGCTGTACCTCCCGCTGTACGCGGTGATGGTCATCGGGACGTTCGCTGTCGTGACGGTTGTGTCCCGAACGGGCGACGATGCCACCGACCTCGGTGCATTTCGTGGCCTGGGAAGGAGTAAGCCAGCGCTCGCTCTCGGCATGACGGTTCTACTGCTCGCCCAGGCGGGCGTGCCGCTCACGTCCGGGTTCATCGCCAAGTTCGGCGTCCTCGAGGCGGCGCTCGACGAGCACAGCTACGCGATCACGGTCATCGCGATGCTGTCGGCAGTGATCGCTGCGTTCTTGTACCTGAGGATCATGATCAGCATGTGGGTCGCAGATCCCGAGGTCGGCGACGAGCAGCGCGAAGCAGTCCGTGTCCCCGTCGGGTCTGCCATCACGATCATGGCCGCGGTCGGATTCACCCTGTTCGTCGGCGTGGTGCCCGGCTGGGTCATTTCTGTGTCGAAGCACGCAAGCCAGGTGCTGCAGAAGTAACCGCAGTTGGTGTGCAGTGGTCAGTGAGCAGTGAGCAGTGGTCAGTGAGCAGTGGTCAGTGAGCAGCGGTCAGTGAGCAGCGGCGCGTTGGACGAAGGTGTCGAAGATCTTCTGCTGGGGCGGCTCGACCGAGGTGGTGTCCTCCGGGTGCCATTGCAGACCAACGATCCACGTCGCTTCAGACAGTTGCACGGCTTCGATCAGCCCATCGTGGTCAAAACCGATCGGTTCGATGCCGTCGCCAAGCCGTCCCAGACCCTGATGGTGGACCGAGTAGCAGTGGTGGAGTTCGGTGGTGCCGGTTGCCTCGCTGAGTAGCGAGCCGGGCTCGAGTCGTACCGGGTGTTCGCACATCCAGTGGCCCGCAGTTTGGAGGTCCTGGATGAGTGTGCCGCCGCGGGCCACATTGAGCACCTGCATGCCCCGGCAGATCGCCAGTACCGGCATGTCGCGGCCGATGGCCGCTTCGATGAGCGCCAGATCGAACTCGTCGTGCAGGCCGAGCATGCCGTACAACGCGTCGGTCTCGGCGCGTTCGCCATACCGGTAGGGCTCGACGTCGCCGCCGCCGGGTAGGAGCAGGCCGTCGAGCTTGTCGAGATAGCGGTCGACCATCCGGGGCGCAGTGGCAAGCGGCGGCAGCAGCACCGGCAAACCGCCGGAGTGGGCGATGGCCCGGCTGTACGGCTGGCTGCTGGAGAAAGCATCGCGGCGACCCTCGTCGGAGAACGACAGCACACGACCACAGATGCCGATCAGCGGTGGTTGCGAGGTCATCGCGCCTGCCGCACCAACTCGTCGAACAGGGCCTGTTGCTGACCGTCGTCGCCAGCTGAATCCTCGGGGTGCCATTGCACCGCCACCGCCCAGCGGGCTGCATCGACCTCGGCCGCTTCGGGCATCCCGTCGGTGCCCGTACCGACTAGGCTGAGTCCATCGCCCAGGCGTCCGACGGACTGATGATGAACGCTATGGCATCGCAATGCCGTCACATCGCCGATGGCGGCAGCAATGCGACTGCCGGGCTGCAACTCGACGGTGTGGTACTGGAACCAGTGGTCCTCGCGGTCGATGTCTTGCACCAGGCTGCCACCGAGCGCCACATTGAGCACCTGCATGCCGCGACACACCGCCAGCAGCGGAAGATCGGCGGCGAGCGCGGCGCGGACCACCGCCAACTCCACGTCATCGTGTTCTTCCACGATGCCGTACACCTTTTCCGATGACGGCGTTTCGCCGTAGCGGCGAGGGTCGACGTCGCCGCCACCGTGCAAGACCAACGCATCGACACGCTCGATGAGCTGATCGATGCGATCCGCGAACGCTGGGATCGGTGGCAGCATCAACGGTATGCCCCCTGCGCGTTCGACTGCCTTGAAATAGCCCTGGCCCGCGGCGAACGCTGCGCCCCTCACGCTCTTGGCCTCCGAGCTCAGCCGACCCACAATGAGAACAATAGGAGCGCGAGGTGCAGTCATCGGCACAGTCTGTCGCCGCCGCCGACGTTTCCCCACCACCGACGTTCCCCCACCCACCAAGTCGCGTCGACTTATCCTGACCGACTCGATCGGGCCCAAGTCGCGTCGACCTACCGGTCCTCAGCGACGATAAGTCGACGCGACGAGCGCCCGGCGGACCTGGTCGACCACTCGAGCCGGGTGGTTGCACTGGCGAGCCGTGAAGTTGAGGATCTTCCAACCGGCGATCTCGAGCTCGTTGCGGCGTAACCGGTCGCCATCGAATGCTGCGCTGGAGCGAAGATGAACGCCGTACCCGTCCATCTCGAGGCCGACGCGCGCATCGGGGTACGACCAGTCGAGTTCGAACGTGCGGCCTGATTGAGTGGTGACGAGAACGTGAAGGATGGGAGCAATGCCCGCGCGGATGAGGATCTGCCCGAGCCGGGCCTCTGCGACGCTGTCCGCGCCTTCAATCACGTCGGAGAGATGTCGCTGGAGGCGGTGGGCACCACGATGGTTTCCAGCTCGATTGAGTGACAGGTCAAGATCCTCCAAGCGAAGCAGCCGCTTCGCCATCCATTCCTGCGCATAGCGGGCGACGAGCTCTGGTGACATCACCGCCGCCGAGTCGATCAGCGTCCGGGCGGGCGAAGTTGTCCACACGCCCGTGTGTAGTTGCATGTCCGGCCCACCCACGACCCGGCTGCGGTGCACGACGATTCCGTCACGAAGCGGAAGGGCGAGCGAGCGGTGCGTTACCTCGACGAGTTGGCAGTCGAAGCCGTACACGCCATGACGGGCCAACGCTGATCGGTGCGACAAGACGCCTGCCGGGCCTACGGCCAGCAAGGCGGCGCGGATTCGCTGTTCCAACGTGATGGGTGCCGCCGCGTGGCGATAGACGCCCCGGTGAACGCGAATCAGATCGCCGCGCGCCTCCATTCCGGCGAGGGCAGACTGGGTGATCCCGAGCCTGCGTGCAGCAGAGAAACTCACCAAGCCATGCTCGGCGGACAAGAAGGCAGCGAAATTCGGATCCATGCCAAGATGAGGGACACCGAACTCCCCGAAGTGGAAGTCTCCGCGTCGAGCTACCCGTTGTCAGCGACGATAAGTCGACGCGACGGTTGAGGCGAGGAGAGTCGCGTCGAGATACCGGTCGTCAGCGACGACAAGTCGACGCGACTGTTGAGTGGGGAGAGTCGCGCCGAGATACCTGTTGTCACCGACGACAAGTCGACGCGACTGTTGACGGGGGTGGGGCTTAGATGCGGGTGACGGGGTGCACGTCGTAGCCAGCCGTGCGAGCCGCCGTGAGGACTTGCTGGGCGTGTTCTGGACCCTTGACCTCGAGTACAGCCTGTACGCCGGTCTCGCGCACCTGGAGGTCGACGCCGTCGCGGACGTGCTCGACCTCGATCAGGTTTGCGCCCTGCTCGGCGAACAGGGTGAGCAGCCGTGCGAGGCCGCCAGGCCGGTCGCTGATGCGGGCGAAAAGCGTCAATCGACGACCGGCGTGGGTCTCGTGTCGCCGGATCAAGCCGGGCAGTACGCCGAGGTCGACATTGCCGCCGCTGATGATGATGCACGTGGCCCCTGTTCGGGCCGGAGCGACGCGTTCAGACATTAGCGCAGCAACGCCAACGGCTCCGGCGCCCTCGGTGAGTAGTTTGGACCGCTCGAGCAGCAGCACCATCGCCTCGGCGACCGACTCCTCGTCGACTACCACGATGTCGTCGAGCCACCGCTCGATCAACGGCCTGGTGATGTCGCCCGGGCGCTTCACCGCGATGCCGTCGGCGAGGGTGACGATCGGTCCTCCGGCCGCCGGTTGGTTTGCATACGGAGCGCACGCCGCGACCTGTACCCCAATCACCTGGATCAATGGGTCGTGGAGTTTCAGCGCGATCGCGATGCCGGCCGCCAGTCCGCCGCCGCCGAGTGGCACGATGACCCGGCGGAGGTCAGCAACGTCGCCCAGGAGCTCTCGGCCGATCGTGGCCTGACCGGCAACCACCGACAGGTCATCGAACGGATGACAGAACGCCATCCCGGCCTCAAGTGCGCGGACATGTGCGGCAGCTACGGCTTCGTCGAGCGAGTCGCCGCCCTCGACGATCGAGGCGCCGTATCCGCGGCAGGCCGCAATCTTGGAGATCGAAGCGCCCGCAGGCACGAAAATCTCGCAGGGCACGCCCGAGTGGCGCGCTGCGAACGCAAGCGCCTGGGCGTGGTTGCCGGCGCTGCCAGCGGTGACACCCGGGCGAGCCACATCGCCCAGCGCGGACAGTTTGCTCATTGCCCCACGGATCTTGAAGCTGCCGGTCCGTTGTAGATTCTCTGCCTTCAACACGACCTGTCCCCCTGCACGCTCGCTGAGCGCCGCCGATGACATGACGGGCGTGTGCTTGACGACACCACGGCCGGCAAGCGCTGCCTGTTCGATATCGGCGGGGAGGATCTGTGGAACGGGCATACGTGACGTACCGTACAGCCGATGCGCGCATTGCTGATCGCCAACTCCATCGATGCCGACCCGGGGTTCGTCGGCGAACGATTTCGTCACCACGGGTTTGCATTCGCCGAGTGCCATCGTGAATGGCCGGGAGAGTGGCCGACGCTCGACGCGATCGATCTCGTTGTGCTGCTCGGCAGCGAATGGAGCGTCTACTGGCCCGAGGTTGCTGAAAGCGTGCAAGCGGAGGCCGATCTCATCCGTGCAGCGCATGAGTGTAACGTCCCGATGTTCGGTATCTGTTTCGGCAATCAGACGATGGCCCACGCGTTGGGTGGGACCGTGCAACGCTCCGACGTCGCCGAGGTTGGCTGGCACGACGTGGTCACCGATGCTCCCGATTGGATTGCCTCGGGCCCATGGTTGCAGTGGCACTATGACGTCGTGACGGTGCCCTCCGGCGCGAGCGAACTGGCTCATAGCGCGGTTGGACCGCAAGCCTGGCGCTGGGGGAACAGCTTCGCAACGCAGTTCCATCCGGAAGCGACCGAGACGATGCTTGCGCGATGGACCAACGGCCCCGGTGCCGATGAACTTGCCAGAATCGGTTCCTCGGCCGAACAGGTGATGGGTCAGACCCGTTCGAATGTGCTGGTCAGCCGCGGGAACGCAGACCGCCTCGTCGACGGGTTTCTTGAACGGTCGTCAGGTCGCCCCTCGTAACCGTGGTAAACATCGCTGATCCGGCGACGCTCACGTGTCGCGTCGAACGTGTTCGTCTCGCCGGCTCGCCTACACGGAACAAGGGGATTCCATGACAAACGAAGTGGACGAGGATCGCGCCCATCTGCACGAAATGGGCTACGCCCAGGAGCTGCATCGCGGACTCGGCACATTCAGCAACTTCGCCATCAGCTTCTCGATCATCTCGATCCTGGCCGGTGGTATGACGAGCTTCTGGCTCGGGATGGTCACGAGCGGGCCACGGGTGATCACCATTGGATGGGTGGTAGTTGGGTTCTTCGCCCTACTTGTCGGCATGGCGATGGGCGAGATCTGCTCGTCGTACCCGACAGCTGGCGGCCTGTACTACTGGTCGGCCAAACTGGCGCGCAAGAACGCACCACGGTGGGCATGGTTCACCGGGTACTTCAACCTGCTCGGACAGATCGGCGTCATCGCCTCCGTGGATTACGCGCTTGCGATCTTCACGGGCTATTTCATTCGCATGTTCGACGACACGTTCAAGCTCACCGCGTGGACGGTCTTCGGCATCTTCCTGCTGATCCTGATCGCACACGGACTGTTGAACACGTTCAGCGTGAACGTCGTCAAAATCCTCGGCGACGTAAGTGTGTGGTGGCACGTCGTCGGCGTGGCAATCATCGCCGGTGTGCTGTTCATCGCTCCGACAAACACTCGCGGCATCGGTGCGGCGTTCGACGCTGCTCCCCCCGGATTGACCGGCTGGACAGGCGGCTTCTTCGTGACGTGTTATCTGTTTGCTCTCGGGCTGCTGCTGGCGCAGTACACGATCACCGGGTTCGACGCCTCGGCCCACGTCAGCGAAGAGACCAAGGGGGCAAGAACGGAAGCACCGAAGGCGATCGTCCGGTCGATCTACATCTCGGCCATCGCCGCCCTCATCTTGAACCTGGCGATGATTTCGGCGTTGCCGAAGGACGATGCGAGTTACACCGCGATTGCGTTCGGTGGCGGCAACGACACTTTCCTCGTGAATGCTGCACCTCGGCTGATCTCGAGCGCGGTTGGTTCCGGAATGGCGAAGTTCTTGGTGTTCATCTCGATTGTCGGACAATTCTTCTGCGGGATGGCCTCGGTCACTGCGAACAGCAGGATGATCTACGCCTTCAGCCGTGACAACGCACTGCCTGGGTCCAAGTACTGGCACAAGATCAACAAGAAGACCCGCACTCCAACGAACTCGGTGTGGCTCGGCGTCGTGCTCGCAGCGATCACCGGATCACTGTCGCTCTACCAAAAGGGTGGGTACTCCACAGCGTTCTTCGCGTTGACCGGAATCTGCGTCATCGGCTTGTACATCTCGTATGCAATCCCGATCTACCTCCGCCTGACCAACCCCGATTTCGTTGTCGGGCCCTGGAACCTGAAGGGGAGGCACAAGATCGTCGGCTGGGTGTCTCTGGCATGGATCGCGTTCATCACGGTCTTGTTCTTCTCGCCGCTGTTCTGGCCGTTCTGGCCGATCTGGGGCAACGACAACACCATCTTCAACGCAGATGGCACACCGAGCGGGTTCTTCAAACAGAACAACTTCAACTTCACTGGTCCACTGATCGCCCTCGCTGCTATCGCGATCTTCGCGTACTGGGGTCTCAGCGGTCGGAAGTGGTTCAAAGGCCCGATGGTGCAGGGTACGCCCGAAGAGTTGGCGGCGATCGAGCACGAACTCGATGCGCTGGAGCACGGCACACTCTGACAGCGCCCGAACCCTGATCGATGTCAACGAACGAGCCGGCCTTCGGGCCGGCTCAGTTCGTTGGGAGGGGAGACTTGCGGGCGTCGTTCAGCCAGGTCTCAAACAGCGGCACTGATGCGAGGCGCTCGCAGTTTTCCAACCGTTCGTCCGCATAGGCGACAAAGTCGGTGTCGAGCGTGCTGATTGCCTGCTGCACGACGGCCCACATGCCCTCACGGAACTCGCTCATGACCTTCATCAACTGCAGCCGCGCCCAGCCTGAGGTAGTGATCGAGCCGAAGTAGTGCCGCAGAAGGCTTTCGTCCGACGAGGTTGTGAAGGACGAGTTCACGCTCAGGTTGGCGAGGTCGAAGAACACGTCGTTCATGCCGGCGTATTCGAAGTCGAGAAGCCACACTCGGTCGTCTTCGAATAGCACGTTGGCCGGTAGCAAATCGTTGTGGCACGGAATCGGTGGAATCGGAGAGATCGCGAATGCTCGTTCGATGCGACGACTCTGTTGGTGCAACCGCTCATAGCTCGATGGTGCGATGACGCCGTGGGCCCCGGCGTCGCGCGCGTGCCACTCGACCACACGGTGAATCGGGAAGGCGCCCGCCACGGGGCCGCTGCCGTGAAAGCGGCGTAGCAACTGAGTCACGTCGGCCAGGTGCTCGACGAACTGTTCCGGTGTGGCGTGATGGCCCGGCACGAGTTTGGTGATGAGCGTGCCGATTCCGGGAAGCTTGCCGACCACTGGTGGGCCGATACCGAGCGTCGCCGCCCGCGCTGCCGCTTCGGCTTCGTTGGCTCGGTCGATGCCCAACAGTGCGGTGCGCTCGCCTGGCAATCGAACGACGTACTCGGTGTCATCGACGGAGACGACGTAGTTGTGATTCGTGATGCCACCCTGCAGAGGACGAATGTCAAGTTGTGCGGTTGCCCACGCTGGCACGCGCCGAACCACCTGTTCGACCATGTCCAACTCGTCGCTCACGACGTCACCATCGCGTATGCGGCTTCAACGCCGTCGACCAAGGTGTCCACATCGAACACAGTCTGGCCTATCCGGTGGCCTGCAGCGCCGATGCTCGCAGCGAGGGCCGGATCGTGGAGTAGCTCGGCGATCGCCTCGGCCAGAGCGCGGTGATCGCCGACGGGTACGAGTCGCGCATCGACCCGGTCGGTGAGATGGCGAGTGACGGTGCCGACAGCCGTGGTGACAAGTGGCTTTCCGACCGCCAGATACTCGGCGATCACGAGCG
Source organism: Actinomycetes bacterium (assembly GCA_025359865.1). Taxonomy (GTDB): domain Bacteria; phylum Actinomycetota; class Acidimicrobiia; order Acidimicrobiales; family Ilumatobacteraceae; genus VFMC01. The sequence goes on from JANYDH010000141.1 coordinate 39,278, forward strand.
GCGAGCCCTCCCATCGTGACGACAGGGCGACCACATCGGCTGCGTTCATCTCGTCGACCGGATTTGCGCGATGGCCGGCGAACGTGACGACGCGCTGGAGGCCTAGGCCGTGTGATTGGGTAACGAGATGATCGTGCTCGGGGCCGTCACCGACGATGATTGCCCGGGTTGAAGGCACCAGACGCTCGACCTCGGCCAGGGCGCGGAGGAACATCCCGAGATCTTTTTGTGGGTGAAGTCGTGCGACAACGACGACAAGTGGGGCATCCGGATCGATTCCGAACTCGTTGCGCACCTCGGCGCGAGAACGACCGACGGTCCGTGTGGGCGATACCGGAAGTACGAACGATCGGCGTGACGACGGGGTGAGGTCGCGAAGGCGGACCTCGATCTCGTCGGAGATGACGATGACGTAATCGACTCGGACAATGATTGCCGCCTCAATCCGACGCAGAATCCGTGCAACAGGCCCGGCGTGCGTACCCGTGACCAGATTGTGGATGGTGAGTACCAGCGGGGGATGACGTCGAATCGTGAGTACCACCAATGCAGCCTTCAGACCGTGTGCATGCACCAGATCGGGCGAAGCTGTCAGCACTGACAGCAGTTGCCCGCGGGCACGGACCAAGGCGATCGGGTTCCAACCGGCAGGCACTTGAACGATCGCATCCTGATCGCCGACGCCGTCCATCACGCCCGCCGGACCGGCCGTCGTGACCGCCCAACCGCGCTCGCGCAGGTGACGGCTCAGCGCGCTGACATGGGCACGAATGCCGCCCGCGGACGGACCGAGAAGCTCTACGACCGCGCCCGACATGCAAAAAGGTGTAGCACGCGAATGCTCGGTTCGCCGTGTTCCGCCTCAGAAGTTGGCGTCGCGGCTGCCTGCCCCACGCAGCGAAGTTGTGAGACGATTCAGGGGTCGTAGTAGCGTCATTGCCGATGTCTCAGTTCCTTCGCGACTACCTGACCGTGGTCTGGTTCGCCGCCATCGCCCTTCTGCTCGCAGGTCTCCTCCTCGGCATCTCGGCGTTGGTGCGGCCGAACAAGCCCACGCCGCAGAAACTCATTGCATACGAAAGCGGTGTCGACCCCGTCGGCGATGGCTGGTCGCAGAGCCAGATCCGCTATTACATTTTTGCTCTGCTGTTCGTCGTGTTCGATGTCGAAGCAGTGTTCATCTTCCCCTGGGCCACTCAGCTCGAGCGATACGCCGGATTCGGCCTCGTCGAAATGGGTGTGTTCGTCTTCGTCTTGCTCCTTGGCCTCGTGTATGCGTGGCGCAAGGGCGTTCTGCGTTGGGTGTAATCAACATGGGTCTTGTCGACAAGGGGCGGATGCCCAAACCACTCACGCACCTGTTCAACCTGGGGCGTTCGTACAGTCTGTGGGTGTACCAATGGGGCCTCGCGTGCTGTGCCATCGAGATGGGCGCGGCGTTCGGGTCGCCGCGCTACGACGTGATGCGCCTCGGCGTCATCCCCTTGCCGGCCAGTCCCCGTCAAGCCGACCTCGTGGTCGTCAGTGGCACCGTCACTGACAAGATGGCGCCCGCGATCAAGCGCCTCTACGAGCAGATGCCCGAGCCGAAGTACGTGATCTCGATGGGGTCATGCGCCAATTGCGGGGGCCCGTACTGGGACAGCTATTCCGTCACGAAGGGCGTCGACCAGATCATTCCCGTCGATGTCTACGTGCCTGGCTGCCCGCCCCGCCCCGAGGCGCTCCTCGAAGGTGTTGTGTTGTTGCAACAGCGAATCAAGAACGAAGACATGGGCGCCCGGTGGCGTGGCGAGGGTACGAAGAACCTCGTCAAGCACCCGATCGTCGTGGGCGGTGGTCCAGTTGAGTGACGCAGTCGCCACCGCTAGCACGCCCGAGCCATTAGCGCTGCCAGGCGATGGACTACGTGAGCGCGTCGTCCAGCAACTTCGTGACGTGCTTGGCGAGGGTCTCGTCGACAGTCTTGTCAAGCCCGGCGACGACGTTTGGGTACGGGTTCGTCCCGAAGCCTGGCGCGCGGCCGGCTTTGCGCTGCGCGACGTGGTTGGCTGCCAGCATTTCAGCTTTCTGTCGGCAATCGACTGGATGCCCAGTCCGTTCGGCCGTGGCGAAGACGACCCGACTGCGCCGCCGCCAGAACGCAGTACCGAGGTCCGGCATGGCTACACCGGCGGCGATGCTCGGTTTCAGGTGTTCGCGCGTGTCACCAACCTGGTCGAACATTTCGGTGTCACGATCAAGGCCGACGTACCGGCGGGAGAGAACGGTGACCTGGTCGTCGACAGCTGGCTGAGCGTGTATGCCGGAGCAAACTGGCATGAGCGCGAGGCACATGAAATGTTCGGCATTCGCTTTGCCGGGCATCCAGACCTGCGCAACATGTACCTGCCGACCGAGTTCGAAGGTCATCCGCTGCGCAAGGATTTCCCACTGCTCGCACGGATGGTGAAACCGTGGCCGGGCATCGTCGATGTCGAGCCGCTCCCCGGTGGAGACGATCCGAATGACGGCACGACAAGCGGTACGACAAGCGGTACGACAGGCGATACGGAAGAAGGTGGCGAGTGACTGATCTTGTCGACCGTCAAAAGCTCAGCTACATCGCTGCGCAGGCAGCCGATGCGCGTCTGAACGTCGAACTCGAGACCGAAGGGATGACCCTCAACATCGGGCCGCAGCACCCTGCCACGCACGGAACGCTGCGGATCATCGTCCGCCTCGATGGCGAGCAAGTGGTATGGGCCGATCCGTCGGCGGGCTACATGCACCGCGGCTATGAAAAACTCACCGAGGTGCGCACGTTCCCACAGGTCACTTCGTTGATCAACCGCATCGACTGGCTGGGCAGCTTCGCCAACGAGGTGCCCTTCATCTTGGCCGCCGAGAAGTTGATGGGTGTCGAGGCGCCGCCTCGCGCACAGTGGATTCGCACGATCTTGTTCGAGCTCAGCCGCATCGCCAACGTCTCGCTGTTCCTCGGCGATCTCGGCGTTCAGCTCGGTGCGATCACCCCGGTGTTCATGGCGTTTCGTGACCGCGAATACGTGCTCAACCTCATCGAGAGTGCCACCGGTGGCCGGTTCCATCCGAACTTCGATCGCATCGGCGGTCTCAAGGATGACCTGCCGAAGGGTTGGATCCTCGAGACCCGCCAGGTGATGAAGAAGCTGCGCAACTTCTGCGATGAGATCGAGAACTTGTTGTTCGGCAATGCGATTTTCCAGATCCGCACCCGCGGTATCGGGATCATCCCCAAAGAGGTCGCCCTGCAATACGGTCTCAGTGGTGCCAACCTGCGTGCTAGCGGCGTTGATTGGGACCTGCGCCGCGACCAGAAGATTCCGCTCGCCTACGACAAGATCGACTTCAAGGTGTGGACGCATCCGGATGGCGACAGCTTCGCCAGGTGCTGGATCCGGTTGCAGGAGACCCGCGAAGCCACCCTCATCGTCGACAAACTGCTCGACGGGCTGCCCGCCGGACCGGTCATGGCCAAGGTGCCGCGAATCATCAAGGTGCCAGAGGGCGAGGCGTACGTCAGTACCGAGAACCCACTCGGCGAGATGGGCTACTACGTGGTCAGCCAAGGCGATCTTGGCCCGTTCCGGGTCAAGATCCGCACGGCGAGCTTCAACAACATCTCGATCGTGCCGTGGGTACTGCGCGGTGTGTTCGTCCCCGACGTCATCACCATCCTCGCCTCGTTGTACTTCATCCTCGGAGATATCGACAAGTGATGGTCGCCGCAGATCTTCCCTATTGGGCGCAATCGTTGTTGCGGGTGCTCGGTGGCACCGTCGCAGTGTTGCTGCCTGCCGGCACCATCGTGTACCTGTTCTTGTTCAAGATGATGTCGTTCATGCAGAGCCGGCTCGGCCCGATGGAAGCAGGGCCGTACGGCTCGATGCAGCTGTTCGCCGAGGTCGGCAAGTGGCTGCAGAAGGAAGACATCCAGCCGGAACTGGCCGACAAGCGGATCTTCAAGATCGCCCCGCTGATCGTCTTGGTCAGTACGTTCATCCTGGTTGCGGTGGTTCCATTCGGTCCCGACGCGTGGTTCACCAACTTCGAAACGGGTGTGTTCTATGCGTTGGCGGTCAGCTCCGTCAGCGTGCTCGGCATCCTCATTGCGGGTTGGTCGAGCGCCAACAAGTACTCACTGCTCGGCGGGTTGCGTGCTGCCGGCCAGCTCATCGCGTACGAGCTGCCGATGGTGCTCGCCGTGATCGGCGTCGTCATTCAGGCTGGCACGCTGAACTTGCAGGGCATCGTCGTCAGCCAGAACGCCGGCTCGATGTTCGGATGGGACGGCCTCGGTAACCCCTACATCCTCACCCAGTTCGTCGGGTTCTTGGTGTTCATGATCTCGGTGCAGGCCGAGCTCACGCAGACCCCGTTCGACATGCCGATCGCCGAGAGCGAACTCGTCTCTGGCTACATGACCGAGTACTCGGGCTTCCGGTTCTTGATCTTCTTCATCGCCGAGTTCGCGAATGTCGGGGTGTTCACGCTCATCGCCAGCATCTTGTTCCTCGGCGGATGGGGCATCCCGTTCAGCTGGTTCGGGTGGACATCGGTTGATTCGATCGACAACTGGATGAACGTCGTCGGGCCGTTGATCATGGTCACCAAGATGATCGTGTTGTCGTTCATCGTGATGTGGGTCCGGTTCAGCTACCCACGCTTGCGCGAGGACCAACTGCAGCGGTTCGCGTGGAAAGTGCTGATCCCCGTGTCCCTAGTCAACATCATGATTACGGCCGTCTTGAAGGTGATGTTCTGATGGTGATGTTCTGATGGGTGTCGCGAAAGACTTCAAGAACGGGTATCTGAAGGGCCTCGGGGTCACGCTCAACACGTTCGTGCAGACCGTCAAGCCGAAGAAGTTCGGTGGTGGCGCGGCCACCGTGCAGTACCCGCACGAAAAAGAAGCACCGCCGATCCGCGCCCGTGGGGTGATTGCGCTCCGTGAGGACAACTGCACCTCGTGCATGCTCTGTGCTCGTAGCTGCCCCGATTGGTGCATCTACATCGAAGGCCACAAGGAGTTGGCCCCGCCGCGACGCGCTGGTGGTGCACCACGCAAGGTCAACAAACTCGACCGGTTCGACATTGACTATGCGCTGTGCATGTACTGCGGTATCTGTGTCGAGGTGTGCCCGTTCGACGCGTTGTTCTGGAGTCCCGAGTACGAGTACAGCGAGCCGCGCATTGCCGACTTGTTGCATGACAAGACCAAGCTCGGCGAATGGATGGAAACCGTTCCGGAGGCTCCCGAACTCGAAGTCGGCGCCGACAGCAAGGGCAAGAAGTGATGCTCGCCCAGAACGTACAGGTCGCGCAGAACATCGGTTTCGGCATCATCGCCGCCGTGATGATCGCCAGCGCGCTCAAGGTGGTCACGAGCAGCAACGTGGTGCATGCGGCTCTGGCCTTGGTGGCCGTGTTGGCCGGCGCGGCTGCGCAGTATCTGTTGCTGGCCGCCGAGTTCGTTGCGGTCACCCAGATTCTGGTGTATGTCGGCGCAGTGATGGTGCTGTTCCTGTTCGGGGTGATGCTCACCCGGGCCAAGCTCGGCCGCGACGCCGACCTCAACAACAAGAACGCAAAAGTGGGTATACCGGTCGCGCTGCTCATGCTTGGCGTGATGGTCTACGTGCTGATCGACGGATGGCACGCGACGAAGTTGCCGCAAGATGGTGGCCAGGTCGAGTTGAAGAACGTGAGCGACAGCATCTTCGTGCCCTATCTGCTGCCGTTCTGGGCGCTGTCGTTCGTCTTGCTCGCCGCCGTCATCGGCGCAATTGTCCTGGCCCGTAAAGACTGATGGACGAGGACTGAGGCTTCCATGTTGGTCAACAACTTCCTTTTGCTCGGTGCGGTGTTGTTCTGTATCGGCGTCTATGGCGTGATCGCCCGCAAGAACGCGGTGATGGTGCTGATGTCGATCGAGTTGATCCTCAACTCGGTCAACCTCAATCTGCTGGCGTTCAACCAACTCTGGGCCAAGGACAATCCGGGCCACGTCGATGGCAACACGTTTGCGTTGTACATCATCGCGATTGCTGCGGCCGAGGTGGGCGTTGGTTTGGCGATGGTGCTGCTGATCTTCAGGAACCGCAAGAGCATCTCGCTCGACGAACTTTCGGAAATGAAGGGCTGAGGCATGTTCCTGGCTGAAGAAGCAGGCGCAACGGTTGCCGCTGGATGGTTCCTCGAGCACGCGTGGCTCATCCCGGTCATTCCTGCGGTCTCGTTCGCGATCATCATCTTGTTCGGTAAGAAGTTGCCGATGAAGGGTGCCGAGGTGGGCATCGCCAGCATGATGGCCGGCTTGGTGCTGGCCACTGGCCTCACGTACCAGTGGATCGTGCACGTGCGTGGCGCGGCCGAAGCCGAGCCGGTGATCAAGAGTTGGGTCTGGTGGCAAAGCGGTGGGATGAAGTTCGGCCTTGGCCAGCACATCGACGGGCTGGCCGTCATGGCACTGCTCCTGGTCACGTTCATCTCCACCCTGGTGCAGATCTATTCGGTCGAATACGTCCGCGACGATCGTCGCTACACGCACTTCTTTGCTGCGATGACCCTGTTCAGCGCAGGGATGTTGGCGATGGTGTCGGCCGAGAACATGGTGCAGTTCATTCTCGGCTGGGAGATCATGGGCCTGTGCTCATTCCTGCTCATCGGTCACTGGTGGGAGGAGCGGGCTAACAGCGAGGCGGCGCTCAAGGCGTTCCTCACGGTCCGCGTCGGCGATATTGGCCTGCTCGTCGGTGTGGCCATCTTGTTCGGTGCATCGGGCACGTTCTCCATCTCGGGCATCAACGCGTGGGCCGTCAGCGGCCAACCGAGCCACAGCGTGTTGTTGTGGGCGGCCATCGCGCTGTTCATCGCCTGCATCGGCAAGAGTGGTCAGTTCCCGTTGCACACCTGGCTACCCGACGCCATGGCCGGCCCGACGCCGGTCAGTTCACTCCTGCACTCGAGCACGATGGTGGTTGCCGGTGTCTTCTTGGTGGCGCGGCTGTATCCCGTGTTCCATACCGGGCTCGACATCAACGTTGCCGGACAGCAGGTCAACCTCATTGCGGTGATCGGTGGCATCACCATCCTCATCGCGGCCGCACTTGCGTTCGTGCAGAACGACATCAAGAAGGTGCTCGCCTACTCCACAGTCAGTCAACTCGGCTACATGATGATGGGCCTCGGCGTCGGCGCGTGGGTGCCGGCGGTGTTCCACATCTTCACCCATGCGTTCTTTAAGTGCTGCCTGTTCCTGTGTGCCGGATCGGTTGCCCATACCGGTTCGCACCACAGCTTCGACATGAAGAACGACATGGGCGGACTTCGCAAGAAGATGCCGATCACATTCGGCACCTGGATGGTGTCGACCGCAGCCCTATGCGGCCTGCCGCTCGTCAGCGGGTTCTTTTCCAAAGACGAGATCATCGACGGTGCGAAGCACAACAACTACACGGTGTTCTTCGTCATCGGTCTGATCGGCGCGTTCATGACCACCGCCTACATGACCAGGGCGACGTACCTCACGTTCTTCGGTAAGGCTCGCGGCGCTGCCGCAGGCGAGCACGCTCATGCAGACGACCACGCTCACGCCGCCGACGCCGCCCCGCACCGTGTCGAGGGAAGCGCCAGCGACGAGGCACAAAGGGTGAGCGGCCAAAGCGAAGCGGAGGCTAGTCACCCCCGGCAACAGGGGTTCGGATGGGCGACCGAGTCACCGTTGCTCATCGTCGGGCCGCTCCTGATCCTGGCGACGCTCGCGATCTTCTCCGGTTATCTCAATGCTGCGCCGTTCCACATCGAAAAGTTCCACCATTGGATCGAATCGTCGATCGGAGTGTCGTTGCCCGAGGCAGCCGAGTTCGAATGGATCAACGCGATCCCATCGATCACTCTCGTGGCAGCAGGATTCCTCGTCAGTCTGTTTCTTTGTAGGGCCGTGTTCGGTGAGGCCGATTCCAAGCTGAAGGGCCTCACCGAGCGCAGTCGCCTGCTGGGCGCGGGGCACAGGTTCCTGGTCAACAAGTACTACCTCGACGACCTGTACGAAAAGGTCATCGTTCATGGCGTCGCCCACCCGATTGCCCAGGCGGCCTACTGGGTCAACCAGCACGTGATCGACGCCACCGTCGATGCCTTCGGTAGGGGTGGTAAGCGCACCGGCGACTGGGTGTACAAGAACATCGACCAGCGCGTCGTCGACGGCGCAGTCAACGGCACTGGTGCCGCAGCACGTGGAACGGGCGGCGCGCTACGCCCAATCCAATCCGGCAAGGTCAATCAGTACGGCGCATTGCTGTTCAGTGCCGCAGCAATCGGCGCGCTCGTACTCGTCATCGTCAACACCTGAGGAAAGCTTCGACCATGGAATTCATCCGCGATCAGAACTGGTTGCTCAGCCTCGGCACGTTCCTGCCGTTGGCCGGCGTGCTGTTCATGCTGTTCATCCCGAAGAAGAACGAACTGCTGCAGAAGCAGATTGCGCTCGGCACCGCGCTTGCCACGCTCGGAGTGGGTATCTACACGCTCACGCAGTTCGACTACGGCAAGTCGGCGAAGCTGCAGTTCTTCGCCAGCACCGAGTGGATCCCGGTGATCAAGAGCGGCTACACGATCGGCCTCGACGGCATCAGCCTGCCGATGTACGTCCTGTCGATGATCATCACTGTGCTGGTGATGATCTACTCGTGGCAGCACATCCCGTCCCCCGGCAATCCGAAGGCGTTCTTCATCTTGATGCTGGTGCTTCAAGTGGGCATGGCTGGCACCTTCGTTGCCCAAGACCTGATTCTGTTCTTCGTCTTCTTCGAGATCGTGCTGCTGCCGATGTACTTCATGATCGGCGTGTGGGGTGGCGAGAACCGCCAGTACGCCTCGCTGAAGTTCTTCCTGTACACCATGTTCGGTTCCGCGCTCATGCTTGTCGCGTTCTTGGCGTTGTTCTACAAGACCGGTGCGCAGAGCTTCTCGATCCCGTACCTCATCGAGCACGGTGGATCCATCGCCAAGAACACGGCGATCTGGATCTTCGCGGGCATGTTCGTCGGCTTTGCCGTGAAGGTGCCGATGTTCCCGTTCCACACGTGGCTGCCCGATGCTCATACCCAGGCGCCAACAGCGGGTTCGGTCTTGCTGGCCGCGATCTTGCTGAAGCTCGGCACGTACGGATTCATCCGCATCGCGATTCCGATCTTGCCGCAGGCCGCGTTGAAGTGGGCACCTGCCATCGGCATCCTTGCGGTGATCGGCATCATCTATGGCGCTCTCGGCTGCCTCGCCCAGACCGACATGAAGCGGCTGATTGCGTTCAGTTCGGTGGCGCACATGGGTTTCGTGATGCTCGGCATCTCCACGCTGACGGCCACCGGCATCAATGCCGCATTGTTCGGGATGGTGGCCCACGGTCTCATCACCGGCATGTTGTTCTTCGTCGCCGGATCGGTGAAGGAGCGCTACCACACGCTCGAGATCAAGCGGCTCAGTGGGATGTTATTGCAGATGCCGAAGATGGGCTGGATCCTCGGGTTCTGCGCGATGGCGTCGCTCGGCCTGCCAGGTCTTGCCGGGTTCTGGGGCGAGTTCCCTGCGATCCTGGCTACGTATAGTCCCGCGCCGGGCCTGAGCGTCGAACTGTTCCGCACGTTGATGGTCATCGCGGCCATTGGCACGGTGCTCGCTGCCGGCTATCTGTTGTGGCTCTTTCAGCGCACCGCGTTCGGCAACGTCAGTCCCGAGTTCGCCGGCAACGGTAACGGCCATGCCCATAGCGTGGGTGCAGCAGCGAATGATGAGCACCACGGCACTGACGACATCCACGACGTCAACATCTTCGAATGGCTCGCATGGACGCCACTGCTCGTCGCCATCGTCGTGTTCGGCATCTACCCGCAACTGATGTTCAAGGTGTTCGATCCCGCTGTCACCGAGATGGTCAAGGTCTTCGGGAAGTGATCCGGTGATCGCTGCTGTTTCGCATCTCGGCACCGTGCTCGCTGCCGGCGATTTCACGTCGCCACGCGTCGACTATCACGCGCTTGCTCCGGAGATCGTGCTTGCCGCGGGTATCTGTGCGGTGTTGCTGATCGATCTGTTCGTCGGCGAGGGTCGGCGCTGGATCACTTCGACTGTGGCTGGATTCGTACTGCTCGGCGCTGTCATTCCCGTGTTCACGCTCGGAGTCATCGGGAGCGACATCCGCTCGATGTTCGATGGCCGCTACGTCGTCGACCAGTTCTCGCTCGTGCTGAAGGCCCTGTTCTTACTCGTCGGCTACGTGGTTGTGCTGCTCAGCACGAACGAGATCGAAGAGGGCGGTTACTACCAGGGCGAATACTACGTTCTGCTGCTCAGCAGTGTGCTCGGTATGGTGATGATGTCGTCCGCGCGAGATCTCGTCAGCATCTTCGTTGCGCTCGAATTCCTGTCGATTCCTGCCTACATGCTGGCCGCCTGGCGAAAGCGCGATGCCAAGAGCAACGAAGCCGGCGTGAAGTACTACCTCCTCGGCGTGTTCGCGAGCGCGATCATGCTGTACGGCATGAGCTTGTTGTACGGCATCACCGGTACGACCAAGCTCACCGAACTCGGTGCCAAGATCACCGCGACTGGCCACTTCCGCGGGGCCGAGGCGTTGGCAGTTGTGTTCGTGCTGGTCGGTTTCGCGTTCAAGGTCAGCGCCGTACCGTTTCATACCTGGGCGCCCGACACGTACGAAGGTGCACCGACTCCGATCACTGCGTTCTTGAGTGTCGCGTCGAAGGCGGCTGGTTTCGTCGCGCTGGTCACGTTGATCTACGTCGCGTTCCCGCAGGCGAAAGATGTGTACCAGCCGTTCGTGTGGGTCATCTCGGTGGCGTCGATGACCGTCGGAAACCTGTTGGCCTTGCGCCAGACCAACATCGTGAGAATGCTCGCCTACTCGGGCATCAGCCAAGCCGGGTTCATCCTCATGCCGCTTGCGGTCGCCGGTACCGGCGACAGCGCGGAGTCATCGTTGCGCGCGGTCGTCGTGTACCTCATCATCTACGCAGCGATGAACCTTGGCGCTTTCGCTGTGGTCATCGCTGTCAGCCGCAAGACCCGCAGCGGCGAGATCACCAGCTTCGGCGGGTTGTTTTCGTATGCACCGGGTCTCGGCGTGTTGATGACGATCTTCATGGCATCGCTGGCCGGCATCCCGCCGCTCGGCGGGTGGTTCGCCAAGTTCGGTGCCTTCAAAGCAGTGCTCGAGGCGGGCAACGGTTGGGGTTACAGCATCGCCATCATCGGCGCGGTCAACGCTGTCATCGCCACCGCGTACTACATCACGGTGATGCGCGAGATCTGGATGAAGCCGGTTCCGGATGGTGATATCACTCCAATCCGTACCCCAGGGGCCGTGCAAGCCGCTCTTGTGATCACGGCGGCGGCCACCATCGTGTTCGGTGTGCTGCCGGGACTGGTCAGCCGGTACGGCAATCTGACCGACCTCACCGGTGCCTTCGGACGCTGACGCTGACGCGGTCGTCTCGACCCCGACGCCGACCGCTGCAACGACCATAGCTGCGGCGATCGCGGCCGAGGGTCCGCTGCGGTTCGATCAGGTGATGGAGTTCGCTCTCTACGGCCCAGGTGGCTTCTACACATCAGGCGGCAAAGCAGGTCGTCGCGGGGGAGACTTCATCACCTCGCCCGAGGTCGGCCCGTTGTTCGGAGACGTGGTGGCGCGCTGGATCGAAGCCGAATATCGACGAGTGGGCGAGCCGGACGGTTTCACCGTGATCGAAATCGGTGCTGGGCCCGGCACGCTGGCCCGGACGGTGCGGGCATCGGGTCGTCTCGACTTCGGCGCTGACGATCGGCAGCACATGACAGGTCGCCAGTCCATGCGCTACGTCGCGGTCGAACTGTCGGCGACACAGCGAGCAGCGCATCCCGACTGGGTGATCTCCGTCGGGTCGTTGTCCGACGCGGTCACCGGTGGATCGTTGCCGGATGGACCTCTCGTGGGCGTGATCATCGCCAACGAGCTCCTCGACAACCTGCCGGTTCGGCTGCTGGTGTTCGACGGGGCCTGGCGCGAAGCATGGGCAGACCTGGGTCGCGACGGTCGCGTCGTCGAGGTGCTGTCCGCGCCGATTGACCCACACCCGCTCTGGCTTCCACGTGGTGCCCCACACGGTGCCCGCGTGCCGTGGCAGCAGGCCGCGGCCGTTTGGGTTACCGAGGCAGTGGGCTGTTTGTGCGACGGTGCGGTGCTCGCGTTCGACTACGTCACCCCGACGACTGCAGAGCTTGCGACGATGCCGTGGCGCTCGTGGTTGCGCACCTACCGGGACCACGCGCGCGGGGCCCACTACCTCAGCGATTTGGGTTTGCAGGACATCACCACGCAAGTGGCGCTCGACCAGTTACCGCCTCCGTCTGCGGTGAGGTCCCAGTCGCAGTTTCTGCAACGCTGGGGCATCACTGACCTCGTCGAGGAGGGACGAGTCGCGTGGGCCGCCGCCGCCGGTGCCCCGACCCTCGCGGCGATGAAGATGCGTAGCCGGATCAGCGAGGCCGATGCCCTACTCGACCCCGCCGGTCTGGGTGCGTTCAGCGTGCTGGAGTGGCGAGCCGCGAGCTAGCAGCTAGCCCGCACGTGAGCGTGCCATTTGGATAGTGTCGGCGCGGTACGCGAACAAGGGGGCTGAACGATGACCGAGTCGAACGCGATCGATGCGCTGCAGTGGGAAAACCGCCGGTTCCCGCCGTCCGAGGCGTTCAAGACCGACACGCTGGTAGCCGGTACGTTCATGTACGACGAGGCTGACGCCGACTTCGAGGGATTCTGGGCGCGCCAAGCTGCTGAGCTGCTGGACTGGTCGACGCCATGGCAGCAGGTCCTCGACTGGGACCTGCCGTTCGCGAAATGGTTCGTCGGCGGCCAACTCAATGTCAGCTACAACTGTCTCGACCGTCACGTACTTGCCGGTCGGGGCGACAAGGTGGCCATCTTGTGGGAGGGCGAACCTGGCGACACACGCGCCGTCACCTACGCGGAACTGCTCGACGAAACTCAACGGTTCGCCAACGTGTTGAAGTCGCTCGGGGTCGGCAAGGGCGACCGGGTGAACATCTACCTACCGATGATTCCCGAGGCGGCAATCGCGATGCTGGCCTGCGCCCGCATCGGTGCCGTGCATTCCGTGGTGTTCGGTGGCTTCGCCGCGCACTCGCTGCGTGACCGGATCAACGACGCCGAGGCCAAGGTGCTCATCACCGCCGATGGTGGCCACCGACGTGGCGATGTGTTTGCGCTCAAGCCCGTCGCCGACGAAGCCGTCGCGTCGACACCCGGGGTCACCTCAGTGGTTGTCGTGCGCCGTGGCGGTAACGACGTCAAGATGGTCGACGGTCGAGATCATTGGTATCACGACCTCATGGCGGCGGCTGATCCCATCTGCCCACCAGACCCGATGGACGCCGAGCAACTGCTGTTCCTGCTGTACACATCGGGCACCACGGGCAAGCCGAAAGGGATCATGCATACGAGTGGCGGCTACCTCACCCAGGTGGCATTCACCCACAAGTACGTCTTCGACCTCCATCCCGAGACCGACATCTTCTGGTGCACCGCCGACGTTGGATGGATCACCGGGCATAGCTACATCGTGTACGGTCCCCTCGCGAATGGGGCGACCCAGGTGATGTACGAAGGGGTCCCGAACTATCCCGACAACGACCGGATGTGGTCGATCATCGAGAAGTACAAGGTCACGCTGTTCTACACAGCACCTACGGCTATCCGCACGTTCATGAAGTGGGGCCGGCAAGAACCCGACAAGCACGACCTGTCCTCGCTGCGCCTGCTCGGGTCGGTCGGTGAGCCGATCAACCCCGAAGCGTGGATGTGGTATCACGAACACATCGGTGGCGGTCGATGCCCCATCGTCGACACGTGGTGGCAAACCGAGACCGGCGCGATCATGATCAGCCCCTTGCCGGGTGCCACCACGACCAAACCGGGTTCGGCCACGTTCGCCTTGCCTGGCATCGGTACCGAACTCGTCGATGAAGAGGGCCGAGCAGTCGCGCGAGGCGGCGGTTACCTCACGCTCACTCGGCCATGGCCGGCCATGCTGCGCGGTATCTGGGGTGACCCTGAGCGGTATCGCGACACGTACTGGAGCCGATTTGAAGGCCGCTACTTCGCAGGCGACGGAGCAAAGTTGGACGACGACGGTTACCTGTGGCTTCTCGGCCGGGTGGACGACGTGATGAACGTCAGCGGCCACCGCATCTCGACCACCGAGGTGGAGTCTGCGCTCGTGGCGCACCCGGCGGTCGCGGAGGCGGCCGTCGTCGGCGCGAACGACCCCACTACCGGCCAGGCGATTATCGCATACGTCACGCTGCGCAGCGGCGCCGAGGTCGACGAACAAGATCTGCGAACCTTCGTCGGTAACGAGATCGGCAGCATTGCCAAGCCGAAGATGATCTACTTCACGCCCGATCTACCGAAGACGCGGAGCGGCAAGATCATGCGCCGATTGCTGCGCGACGTCGCCGAAGGTCGCAACCTCGGTGACACCAGCACACTCGCCGATGCGAGCGTCGTGAGCGAACTCCAGCGCCGCGCCGCCGATGCCCCGCACGACGACTGACGGCCCGTGCCGGTGCCTTTTCGACCTTTGGTGGGGGGGGGGGGGGGGGTCATGGCAAA